>NZ_POUD01000129.1 GCF_003236395.1 Nonomuraea aridisoli
GCGCCGGAGCCGCTGGCGGTGGGGGCGCTGCGGGTGGACCCGCGGGCGCGCACGGCCACGCTCGACGGCGCGGCGCTGGACCTGACGCCGCGCGAGTTCGACGTGCTGCACTACCTGGCCGCGCGGCCCGGCGAGGTCGTCACCAAGCGGGAGCTGCTGACGGAGGTGTGGCAGCTGCCGTACGGCGGCGCCGACAAGACCGTGGACGTCCACCTGTCGTGGCTGCGCAGGAAGCTCGGCGAGACGGCCGCCCGGCCCCGCTACCTGCACACGGTGCGCGGTGTCGGCGTCAAGCTGGTCGAGCCGTCGTGAGGCGGTGGCTGGCGCTGCTCGTGGCGGCGACGACGTCGCTCGTGCTGATCGCCCTGCTGGTGCCGATGGCGCTGCTGATCCGCGCCGTGGCCGAGAACGGCGCGATGAGCCGGGCCACCGCCGCGGCCGAGTCCGTCGCGGTGGCGGTCGGCACGCCCGACCTGGCGCTGGCCGTGGAGCAGGTGGCCCGCCCGGTGACGGTGTTCCTGCCCGGCGGCGGCACGGTCGGCAGGCCCGCCGGGCGTTCCGACGCGGTGCGGCTGGCCGCGACCGGCCGCAGCGTCACGGCCGAGGCCGACGGGGGCAGGGAGGTGCTCGTGTCGGCGCAGTCCCCGGGCGGCACGGCCGTGATCAGGGTGTTCGTGCCCGACGACGAGCTGATGAGGGGCGTGCGCGAGGCGTGGCTGGCGCTGCTGGTTCTGGGGCTCGCCCTGGTCGTGCTGGGGATCGTCCTGGCCGACCGGCTGGCGCTGGCCGTGACCAGGCCGGTGGACGGGCTGGCGCGGGTCTCGCACCGCCTCGCCGGAGGCGACCTGACCGCGCGCGCGGAGCCCGGCGGCCCGCCCGAGGTGCGGTCGGTGGCGATGGCGCTCAACCACCTGGCCGGCCGCATCGGGGACCTGCTGGCGGCCGAGCGCGAGTCCGTGGCGGACCTCTCCCACCGCCTGCGCACGCCGCTGACCGGCCTGCGGCTGGACGCCGAGTCGCTGCGCGACCCCGAGGAGGCGGGACGCATCCAGGCCAGGGTGGACGCGCTGGAGCGCGCCGTGAGCGCGGTGATCACCGAGGCGCGGCGCCGGTCGGCCGGGCGCGGCTCGTGCGACGCGGCGGCGGTGGTGCGCGAACGGGTGCGGTTCTGGTCGGTGCTGGCCGAGGACCAGGGGCGGGAGGTGACGGTCGACCTGCCGGACGGGCCGCTGCCGGTCGCGGTGGGCGCCGAGGAGCTGGCCGCGTGCGTGGACGCGCTGCTCGGCAACGTCTTCGCGCACACCCCCGAAGGGGCCTCCATGTCCGTACGGCTCCAGCCCCAGCCCTCCGGGGTCCTGCTGACCGTGCGCGACTCGGGGCCCGGCTTCGAGCCGGCGCTGCTGGAGCGGGGCATCAGCGGCGGCGACTCGACGGGGCTCGGGCTGGACATCGCCCGGCGTACCGCGGAGTCGTCGGGCGGCGGGCTGACCGTCTCCACGCCCGCGGACGGCGGTGCCCGCGTCGAAGTGCTGCTGGGCGCGGCGCCATGAGGCCGGCGGCCGTCACCTCGAGACGAGCTCGGCCAGGTGGCGCAGCGAGTCGGTGAGATGGTCGGGGCCGAACGGCGGGAACCGGATGTACTCCCTGATGGACCGCGGTACCGCCGACCAGTCGTAGATGAGCGTGATCTCGGTTTCTGACGGGCCGAGCGGCGCGAGGTCGTAACGCCAGATCCAGCCGCCGAACTCCAGGCGACCGTCGTCCTTCTCCTCCCCCCGTCATCCAGCCGATGGCGCGCGGCGGGTCGAACACCTGGACCTGGTTGGCCACCTTGTAGTCACCGTCCGGATGGTCGGCGTGATACATGGCCATCCGGAAGACCTGCCCCACCTCGGTGAGCGGCGCCTGGTCGACGGCCTGCCGAACCCAGCCGGTGCCGTCGATCGACGCATGCGACGTCGGGTCCGCCAGCACCGCGAACACCCTCGCGGCGGGCACGGCGACGGTCAGGGTGGCGCTCACGTTCTCCTGGGCCACGGTGTGCACGTTCCTTGTCATCTTCGGTCTCCTGCGGGCGCGGTCGGGACGCTCTCCACATGTGGACCACACGGCGAGGCGGAACTCATCGGGCGGCCGGGGTGGCGGCGTTAACCGTCGCTTAGCGCGCGGTTACCGGGGTTCGCGATTTCGTGGAGTCATGCAGATCACGAAGAAGCTCATCATCGCCGGCGCCGGGTTCATCGCGCTGGCCTCGGGCGGCGGCGCCGCGTACGCCGCCGCCACGGCCGCCCCCTCCCCCTCGGCGGAGACGTTCACAGCCGTCCCGGCGCCGAAGGTCTCGGCGGAGCAGGCCATGGAGATCGCGCACGGGGAGGTGCAGGGGGCCTGGGTCAGCGAGCTCGACTTCGACCTCAAGGGCAGCCGGCCCGACGTGTGGGAGATCGAGCTGACCAAGGGCCAGGAGCGCCACGAGATCGACGTGGACGCCGCCTCGGGCAAGATCGTCAAGCATGAGACGGACCGGGTGGGCCAGGACGGCGACGACCGGGACGACGATGACGACGACGACCGCGACGATGACCGGGACGATGACCGCGACGACCGGGATGACGACCGCGACGACGACGACTGATCCGCGGTGAAGGCGACGCCGGCCCGTGGGCCGGCGTCGTCCCGTGTCAGCGGGTCATCCGCATGACGATCGGGCGGTGGTCGGACAGCGTGGTCGGCAGAACGTCGCCGCCCGTGACCGTGATGCCGCGCGTGTAGACGTAGTCGATGCGGGCGTCGCCGAGCGTGGGCTCGTCGGCGTACCGGGCTCCGGTGTCGAGCCAGCCGGCGCTGACGAACCGGCGCGACAACGCGTCGGTGGGCGGGGCGTTGAAGTCGCCGGTGAGGATCACGCCGGTGCGGGAGCCGAGATACGTCCGCACCTTGTCGGCCTGCGCCTCGCGGCGGGCCACCGAGGTCGCCGACAGGCCGGGCGACAGGTGGGTGGTGAAGACGGTGACCGACGAGCCGCCGCCGAGGTCGAGCTTGGCGCCGGCCATCGACCGGTTCACAGGGCAGGTCGCGAAGTCGGTGAGCCGGATCGTCACCCGTTCGACGATGGGGAAGCTGGACAGGATGGCGTTGCCGGCCTGGCCGGACTGCGGGTCGTCGCAGGGGCCGGGGTTGTCGCCGGCGCCGAAGTGGGCGTTGGCGGAGATGTGCCAGCCGAGCGCGTCGGCCAGCTGCCTGACCTGGTCGGCGTCGGGCCTGCGGTGGATCTCCTGGACGGTCACGATGTCGGCGCCGGCGGCGCGGATCTGGCCGGCGATGGCGCCCATGTCGGCGCTCTCGCCGTGGACGTTCCAGTTGAGGACGACGAGGTCGGTCGCTCTGGCCTGTGCGGGGGTGGTCGTCAGCAAGGGTGCGAGCACGACGAGCGCCGTGATCGCCAGGATGCGTCTGGTCACGCCCGGATCGTACGGAGATCCGCACCGCCCGTACAGACGGGTGTCAGCAGTCGTCGAGGATCCGCTCCATCGCGTCCTTCTCCGCCGAGGTGACCCAGACGTCGTACTTGGCCTTCACGTCGATCTGGCGGGCGATGTACGCGCACCGGTACGACCGGCGGGGCGGCAGCCAGGTGGCGGCGTCGGAGTCGCTCTTCTGGCCGTTGAGCGGCCCGTCCACGGCGAGGAGGTTGAGCGGATCGTTGGCGAACTCCTTGCGCTTGGCGTCCGACCACTGCTGCGCGCCCTTCTGCCAGGCGTCCGACAGCGGCACCAGGTGGTCGATCTGCACCTCGCTGCTGGTGTCCTGGCCGCGCTCGAACTCGATGGTCTTGCCGCTGTACGGGTCGTGCAAGGTTCCGGTGAGCACGATGCAGTCGTGCGTGCCGGGCCTGAAGGTCTCGTCCTCCAGGTCGCGTTTGAGGATGTCGTTACGGGTGTCGCAGCCGTTGCGGTCGACGTCGGACCAGGCGGGGCCGAACTCGTCGCGGTCGAAGCCGGTCTTCGGGGCGCGGCCCTTGACGTCGAGGTCCGCCAGTTTCTCGCGGGCGTCGGCGATCGCCGCCGAGTCGGGCTTGGCGGCGGGCTCCCCGCCGCCGGACTGCGCCTCGAGGCCGCCGCAGCCGGTCAGCGTCACCGCTGTGGCCAGACCCGCCATGTACGCCCGCACCCGCACGTCCGCTCCCCAGACTCACGTCAACAATCCTTAAAGTCTAGGTAATGCCCTTATATGGCTCTACAACGCGTCCAAGGCGTCAAGCAGCCATTCCGCCAGGTATCGGGTGAACGACGATCTGACGTAAAGGCGATACGCGTCGGGCTCCCGGAGTTCCAGGACGACCGAGGTCTTGGCCAGCAGGGTCTGGGCGTGACCGTGGAAGGCCGACGGGTGCAGGTCGAGAGGGCAGCCGGTGATCAGCACGTCCTCGGCCGCCGGGCCCGCAAGCTCCAGGATCGTCCGCTGACCGGAGACGTCCACCCAACCAGGCCGTGGCGTGATATTTCCGGACACGAGCCACCACGACGGCCCCAGCCTGAGCCCCACCCCGGGGTCCGCGCCCCGCACCTCCCACATCGGCTCGAACGCCACCTCCCGCAGCCGCACGGCCGGCCCGCTCGCCGCCGCGAACCGCGCGGCGTAGGCCGCGGCCGGGCTCTCCGCCCGCACCCGGCCCGCGTAAGGCGCGGGCGAGCCCTCCAGCGGGTCGCCGTCGCGGCGGGTGTTGTCCTTGTCGTAGAAGACCGGGTCCACGACGGTGACGCCGTGCGCCGCTCCCCCGGACACCGCCGTCAGCCGGTCGCCCGGCGCCACCCCCTTGGCCAGGGCCAGCGCGAACGTCCGGCCGAGCGCGGCACTGGCGTAACCGGAGGTCACGTGGCCCAGCATCGGCGTCACGTCCTCCCCCGGTCCGGCGACGAGCTGGGCGCCCTCGTCCACGAGGGTCGCCGGGTCGTCGGGCAGCAGCCCCACCAGGCGCTTACGGCCGGGCCGGGCGGTGTCGGGGCGGGCGTGCGAGCGTTTGCCGACGAAGTCGGGCTTGCGCGGGGAGACGATCCACTCCATGCCGAGGTCCTGCGGGGTGACCGTGCCGTCGGTCTCCTGGCCGACGATCGCGAACCCCTTCTCGGCCCGCAGCACGTGCATCGTCTCCGTCCCGTACGGCACGGCGCCGAGCTCCAGCACCGCCTCCCACAGCGCCCTGCCGTACGCCCACGGCACGTTGACCTCGTAGGCCAGCTCACCGGAGAAGCTGATCCGGAACACCCGGCCCGGCACACCCAGCACGTCGGCCTCCGCGTACCGCATGAAC
Organism: Nonomuraea aridisoli; assembly: GCF_003236395.1. GTDB lineage: Bacteria > Actinomycetota > Actinomycetes > Streptosporangiales > Streptosporangiaceae > Nonomuraea > Nonomuraea aridisoli. The sequence goes on from NZ_POUD01000129.1 coordinate 5,309, forward strand.
GCCAGGCCCAGCGCGTCCGGCGCGATCGCCGCGATCACCTGGCGGGCGCGGGGGCCGACGACGGCGACGGTCGCCCAGTGGTCGATCACCGAGGTGAACGACACCTCCAGCTCCGGCCACTCCGTCTGCCGCCACTCCTCCAGCCAGTCGAGCACCGCGGCGGCGTTGCCCGTGGTGGTGGTCATGAGGAAGTGGTCCTCGGCGAGCCTGGTCGTGGTGCCGTCGTCGAACACCATGCCGTCCGCCCGGCACATCACCCCGTAGCGGCAGGCGCCGACACTGAGCGTGGAGAACATGTTCGTGTAGATCCGGTCCAGGAACGCACCGGCGTCCGCGCCCCGGATGTCGATCTTGCCGAGGGTGGAGGCGTCCATGGCGGCCACGGCGGTGCGGGCCGCGCGGCACTCGCGCAGCACGGCGGCCTCCATCGGCTCGCCGTCCACGGGGAAGTAGCGAGGGCGTTTCCACTGGCCGACGTCCTCGAAGACCGCTCCCCTGGCGACGTGCGCGTCGTGCATCGCGGTGGTCCTGACGGGGTCGGACAGCGCGCCGCGGTCCCGCCCGGCCAGGGTCGCGAACGACACCGGCGTGTACGGCGGCCGGAACGTGGTCGTGCCGACCTGCCCGGGTGCGGTGCCGAGGAGGGCGGACATGACGCCGACGACCACCGCGCCCGAGGTCTTGCCCTGGTCGGCGCCGGTGCCGGCGGTGGTGTACCGCTTGACGTGCTCCACCGACCGCATCCCGGTGCCCGCCGCCCTGGCCAGGTCGCCCACGGTCACGTCCCGATGCAGATCGGCGAAGGCCGGCTCGTCGCCGGCGCCCTCCACCCACCACAACGCCGCGGGCGGCCGCGGCGGCGCCTCGTCGCATTCAGGCACCCGCCACCCGCCCACCGTGAGGGTCGCCGCAACCTCGCGGTCCGTCGCGGGGGCCGGGCGGCCGAGGGCGAGGGCGGCGGCTTCCGCGCCGGCGCCGTAGCCGTCGGCGATGGCCTCGCGGGTGCCGTAGAGGCCCCGGCAGGCCCCTGCCGAGCGTTCGGCCTGGGCCGAGACGTCCGGGACGAACGCCTGCGACCCCTCGTCGAACCGGACGAGTCCCTGCGACTGGCTGAACAGGTGCACCGCCGGGTTCCAGCCGCCCGCGACGGCCAGCAGGTCCGCCTCGATGTGCCGGTCGCCGACGTACACGCCGGTGAGCACGCCCTCGGCGTCGGCGGTCGTGCCGGTGACCACCTGCCCGGTGAGCGTCCCCGGCATCAGTCCTTCGGGGCGTGGGTCGACGATGGCGGCCACCTCCACCCCGGCCGCCGCCAGGTCGCGAGCGGCCTCGTAGCCGGAGTCGGCGCAGGCGAGGACGACCGCGCGCCGCCCGGGCGGCACCCCGTACCGGTTGGCGTACGCGCGGGCGGCCGAGGCGAGCATCACGCCGGGCCGGTCGTTGCCCGGGAAGGCGAGCGAGCGCTCGTGCGCCCCGGTCGCCAGCACCACCCGCCGGGCCCGCAGGTGCCACAGGCGTTCGCCGCGTTCCCGCCGTTCGACCGCCACCACGTAGTTGTGGTCGTAGTAGCCGACGGCGGTCGTCCGGGTGAGCACCCGGCCGGGCAGGTCGAGCGCGTCCACCCAGTCGAGGGCGGGGGCGCCGTCCAGGAGCAGACGGCTGTTCAGCAGGTCGCCGCCGAGCCGGGGCTGCTCGTCCACGAGGATCACCCGCGCCCCGGCGTGCCCGGCCGCGACCGCGGCGGCCAGCCCGGCGGGCCCTCCTCCGATGACGAGCACGTCGCAGTGCAGGTAACCCTTGTCGCAGCGCCGCTCGTCCACGGCGTCGACGTCCGCCCGGCCCTTGCCGCGCAGGCTCCACGCCTCCAGCCCGTCGTACAGCTCCACCGTGGTGGCCGCGAGCATCGGGTCGGCGCCCACCCGTACCAGGGCGTTCGGCTCCTCGGGGCCGGCGGTGAAGATCCCGCGCGGCCGCCCCAGCTCCACGCTGCGGCCCACCACGCGCACGCCGGCCCGCAACAGCGCGGCGGCCAGGGTGTCGCCGGGCTCGCCGCGCAGCTCCCGGCCGTCGAAGGTGAATCTCATCAGATACCTCCGAGGAAACCCCCGCCTTCAGGCGGGGGAGGAATCGGACTCCTGCGGAGCAGGGCATGGAGAGGCGATTCGCCTTCAGGCGGACCGCCGTTCACCACAACGCCGCTCCACTCAACAGATGTTGTGGCAATGTGCGAGGCATGGCGCAGATCGTGAAGCGGGCCTACAAGTACCGCTTCCACCCGACCCCTGGACAAGCCGAAGAGCTTGCCCGGACGTTCGGCTGCGTCCGCCTCGTCTACAACAAAGCCCTGCAAGAGCGCACCCGCGCCTACGCGCTGGAGGGGCGTCGTGTCTCCTACGTGGAGTCGTCGGCCCGGCTCACCCAGTGGAAGAAGACCGAGGAGTTGGCGTTCCTGAACGAAGTGTCCAGCGTCCCTTTGCAGCAGGCGCTCCGGCACCTGCAGGCCGGGTTCGCGAACTTCTTCGCCAAGCGGGCGAAGTACCCGACGTTCAAGTCGCGGAAGAAATCCCGTGCGTCGGCCGAGTACACCCGCAGCGCGTTCAAATGGCGCGACGGGACGCTGACGCTGGCGAAGATGGACGAGCCGTTGGCGATCGTGTGGTCTCGTCCGCTGCCGGAGGGGGCGGAGCCGTCCACGGTGACGGTTTCGCGCGACAGCGCGGGCCGGTGGTTCGTGTCCATCCTGGTCGAGGAGAAGATCCGGCCTCTTGCGCCGGTGGAGCGGAACGTCGGCCTGGACGCCGGCATCACCGCCCTGGCGACGCTCTCCACCGGAGAGAAGATCACCAACCCGGGGCATGAGCGGCGCGACCGCCGCAAGCTCGCCAAGGCGCACAAAGCGTACGCCCGTACCGAGCCCGGGTCGAAGAACCGGGACAAGGCCCGTATCCGCATCGCCCGCGTCTACGCCCGGATCACCGACTGCAGGCGGGATCACCTGCACAAACTGTCCACCCGGCTTGTTCGCGAAAACCAAGTGATCGCCGTGGAGGACCTCACCGTGCGGAACATGGTGAAGAACCACAGCCTGGCGCGTGCCATCTCGGATGCCTCGTGGCGGGAACTCCGCTCGATGCTGGAGTACAAGTGCGCCTGGTACGGGCGCACCCTGGTTGCGGTGGACCGCTGGTTCCCCTCGTCCAAGCTGTGCTCGGAGTGCGGGACTCTGCAGGAGAAGATGCCGTTGAACGTCCGGACCTGGGCCTGCTCCTGCGGGGCGGTCCATGACCGGGACATGAACGCGGCCAAGAACGTGCTCGCCGCCGGGCTGGCGGAGAGCTGAAACGCCTGTGGAGCTGGTGTAAGACCTCAACGAGAGTCCTCTCGGGCGGGCGACCGGTGGTGAAGCAGGAAGGCTGACCGGCGACGGTTGGAATCCCCCTCGTTTACGAGGGGGAGGAAGTCAAGAGGTCCTGATCTCGTGGGTGACCGTGTGCCGCTCGACCGCGAACCAGGTCCGGCAGCCGTGCGCGTGGAACCAGCGTTCGCGGAACCAGCCCTTGGGGTTGTCGCGCACGAAGACGTACGCGGCCCACTCCTCGTCGGAGACCTCGTCCGCCGGGTAGGCGATCCCGGCCTGGCCGCCGTAGTGGAACTCGGTCTCGTCGCGGGGGCCGCAGTGCGGGCATTCGATGAGCAACATCAGTGGGCCACCGCCGCCGCGCCGTGCTCGTCGACGAGCGCCCCCGTGGTGAACCTCTCCAGCCCGAACGGCTCCGCCAGCGGATGCGGCCGATCGTGCGCGAGCGTGTGGGCGTACACCCAGCCCGAGCCCGGGGTGGCCTTGAAGCCGCCGGTGCCCCAGCCGGCGTTCACGTAGAGGCCCTCGACCGGGGTGGGGCCGATGACGGGCGAGGCGTCCGGGGAGACGTCCACGATGCCGGCCCACGTGCGCAGCACCCGCACCCGGCTGAAGATCGGGAACAGCTCCAGCGCCGCCGCCATCTGCGCCTCGATCACGTGCACGCCGCCCCGCTGCCCGTAGGAGTTGTACGCGTCGATGCCCGCCCCCATGACCAGCTCGCCCTTGTGGGCCTGACTGACGTACACGTGCACGGCGTTCGACATGACCACGCAGTCGAGCACCGGCTCCAGCAGCTCCGACACCAGCGCCTGCAGCGGGTGCGACTGCAGCGGCAGCCGGATGCCCGCCCGCTCGGCGAGCACCGACGTGTGCCCGGCCGCGGCCAGCGCCACCTTCCCGGCCGCGATGCGCCCCCGCGAGGTCTGTACGGCCGTGACACGATTTTTCGTGATCTCGAACCCGGTGACCTCGCAGCCCTGGATCAGGTCGATCCCGTACGCGTCCGCCTTGCGGGCGAGCGCCCAGGCCACGTGGTCGTGCTTGGCGATGCCGCCGCGGCGCTGGAGGGTGGCGCCCAGGACGGGGTGGCGGGCCCGGTCGGAGACGTTGATGATCGGGCAGAACTTCTTCACCTCGCCGGCGTCCAGCCACTCGGCGTCCACCCCGTTGAGGCGGTTGGCGTTCACCCGGCGCCGGCCCTCGCGCACGTCGCTCAGGCTGTGCGCCAGGTTGAGCACGCCACGCTGGCTGAACCGCAGGTCGTAGTCGAGCTCCTCGCTCAGCCCCTCCCACAGTCTCAGCGAGTGCTCGTAGAGGGCGGCGCTCTCGTCCCACAGGTAGTTGGAGCGGATGATCGTGGTGTTGCGCGCCATGTTGCCGCCCGCCAGCCAGCCCTTCTCCAGGACGGCGACGTTCGTGATGCCGTGGTTCCTGGCCAGGTAGTAGGCGGTGGCCAGGCCGTGCCCGCCGCCGCCCGCGATCACCACGTCGTAGGCCGGCTTGGGGTCGGGGTTGCGCCAGAGGAGGTCGGGGTGGCTCAACGCCTGATCTTCTCCATCCCGGGGTCGTACAGGGGCTCGGCGGCGACCTCCGCGGGCACGCGGCGGCCGAAGTAGGAGATGTCCACGTGCGTCCCGGGTTCGGCGAGCTCGATCGGCAGCCACGCGTACGCGACGGGGCGGTGGATCGTGTGGCCGTAGGCGGCGCTGGTGACGTGACCGACCGTGCGGCCCTGGTGGCGTACGGGCTCCTTGCCCATGACGACCTCGGTGGCCACCAGCGGCACCAGCTTGCGGGTGACGTCGGCGGACAGGGCGTCACGGCCGAGGAAGTCCTTGTCCTGCCGGACGGCGAAGGCCAGCCCCGCCTCGTACGGGTTGTGCTCGGTCGTCATGTCGACGCCCCAGAGCCGGTAGCCCTTCTCCAGGCGCAGGCTGTTGAACGCGGCCCGCCCGCCCGCGACGGCCAGTCCCGGCGACCAGAGCGTGTCCCAGAGCTTGAGCCCCATGTCGGCCGTGGTGTAGAGCTCCCAGCCCAGCTCGCCGACGTACGAGACGCGCATCGCGAGCACCGGCACATGCCCGACATATCCAGATTTGCAGGTGAAATAGGGGAAGCCCTCGTGGGACATGTCCATGTCGGTGAGGTCCTCCACCAGGCCCCTCGCCCACGGCCCCCACACGCCGACGCAGCACGTGCCGGGCGTCAGGTCGCGCACCCGCACCCCGCCCGGGGCGTGCCGGGTCAGCCATTCGAGGTCGAGGTTGCCGTTCGCGCCGACCTGGAACGTCTCCTCGTCCAGCCGCGCCACCGTGAGATCCGACCGGATGCCGCCGGCGGCGTCCAGCATCAGCGTGTACGTGACCGAGCCGGGCTTCTTGTCCACGTTGTTGGTCGTCATGCGCTGCAGGAACGCCGCCGCCCCCGGCCCGCCGACCTCGATCCGCTTGAGCGGCGTCATGTCGTAGAGCGCCACCCGCTCCCTGGTGGCCCACGACTCGGCGGCGGCGATCGGGGACCAATGGCGGCTCGCCCACGCGTCGCGCTGCATCACCCCGAGAAACGGCTCGGCCGCCGCCCCGCGCGCCTCCTCCGGCACGTCGGCGTACTCGTCCCTGCGCCGCCGCACAAGGTCCTCCAGCAGCGGCACGTTCGACTCGAACCAGTGCGGCCGCTCCCACCCGGCCGCCTCCAGGAAGTACGCGCCGAGCTCCCGCTGCCGGACGTGGAACGGGCTGGTGCGCAGCGGCCGCGGCGACTCCATCGGCTGCAGCGGGTGGATGACGTCGTAGACCTCGACGAAGTTCTGCCTGCCGCGCTCCTCGACGAAGGCGGGCGACAACTGCGCCTGCTCGAACCTGCCCAGCTCGCACTCGTGCAGGTCGAACCCCGAGCGCCCGTCCACCAGCACCTCGGCCAGCGCCCGCGCGACCCCGGCCGAGTGGGTCACCCAGACGGCCTCGGCCAGCCAGAACCCGTCGAGGTGCGGGGCCTCGCCGATCAGCGGGAACCCGTCGGGGGTGAAGGAGAAGACGCCGTTGATGCCGTCCGCGTACTTGGTCTCGGCGAGCGCGGGCAGCAGCTCGACCGCGTCCCGCCAGGAGGGCTCGAAATCCTCCTCGGTGAACGCCTGCACCGACGGCATCGTGGTGCCCTTCGGGCCGATCTCGTCCTGGGCGACCGGCATGGGGCGGTGGGCGTAGGAGCCGATGCCGATGCGGTCGCCGTGCTGGCGGAAGTACAGGTCGCGGTCCTGGTGGCGCAGGATCGGGCCCTGCGGCCGCGGCGGCAGCGGGCCGGACCTGGCGTACTGGTGGGCCAGCGGCTGCAGCGGCACGGTCAGCCCGGCCATCCGCCCGATCGACGGCCCCCAGAAGCCGGCCGCGCACACCACCACGTCGGCCGGGATCGTCCGGTGCCCGGCCGGCGTCACGACCGAGACCCCGATGACGCGCCCGCCGCGCTGCTCGACGCCCACCACCATGTGCCCCGCCAGGAACCTGGCCCCGCGCTCGGTCGCCCGCGCCGCCTGGGCCTCGCCGCAGGCCACCGCCGCGGCCAGCCCGTCGCTCGGGACGTGGAACCCGCCGAGCACCTTGCCCTGGTCGAGCAGCGGCCAGAGCCGGGCGCACTCCCCCGCGTCGAGCAGCCGGGCCTCGACGCCCCACGACTCGGCCCAGCCGAGCTTGCGGTGCAGGTCGGCCCAGCGTTCCGGCGTGGTGGCCACCTCCAGGCCGCCGACCTGGCGGAAGCACGACGGGCCGAGCGCGGCGTACTTGGCGACGGTGTAGGCGGCGAACGCGGTCATCGTCTTCGACGGGTTCGTCTGGAAGACCAGGCCGGGCGCGTGCGAGCTGGACCCGCCGGCGGCGAACAGCGGCCCCTGGTCGACGACGGTGACGTCGGTCCATCCCCGTTCGGTGAGCTCGTCGGCGAGGGCGCAGCCGACGATGCCGGCACCCACGATCACCACACGGGGCCGACTCATGGCGCCTCCGGTTGTTCCTTAATGCGCAATACGCACCGGACTACGCAACGACCATAGAGCCCCGTTCATCCCGGAACAAGACCGCCGGACCGCCGGACGCCTAGGCTGCTTCCGGATCATGACAGGGGAGGATCGATGGCGCAGCGGCGCTTACTTGACGGGCTCGGCGTCACCGCAGCCGAGGAGGCCGCCTACCGGGCCCTGCTGCGGCACGGGCCGGCCACGCTCAGCGAGCTGGCCGCCGAGACCGGCTCGTCGGCCGGCGGCATCCGCCGCATGCTGCCCCGGCTGGAGGACCTCGGCCTGATCTCGCGGGTGGCCGGACGGCCGCTGCGGCTGATCGCCACGCCCCCGAACATCGCCGTCGACATCCTGGTCGCCCGCCGCCAGGAGGAGATCACGCACAGCCGGGCCGCCGCGGCGCTGCTGGCCACGGAGGTCAACGAGCGCAGCGGGCCGCACCCGGAGGAGGTGCTGGAGGTGGTCTCCGGCCGCGACGCCGTGGCCCGCCGCTACCTCCAGCTCGAACGCAACGCCACCCGCGAGATGCTCGTCCTCGTGCACCCGCCGTACGCGGTGGACATCAGCGACGACCGGGAGAACCGCCGGCGCGCGGCCCGTCAGGGCGCTCCGATCATCCGCGGCATCTACAGCCCGCAGGCGTTCGAGCACCCCGGCATGCTGGCCCACACGCGCCGCGCCATCGCCGACGGAGAGCAGGCCAGGCTCGGGCACGTGCCGGTCAAGCTGGCCGTCGCCGACGCGGACACCGCCGTCCTGCCGCTGGTCTCCGACGCGGACCAGGCCGTGGAGAGCGCCCTCGTGGTGCATCCGTCGGCGCTGCTCGACGCGCTGGTGGGGTTGTTCGAGACGCTGTGGCGGGCGGCGGTGCCGCTGCGCCTGACGGCCGGCGACCTGGAGCCGGAGACGTGGCCGCAGGCCCCGGACACGGAGGTACTGGCCCTGCTCGCGGCGGGCATGAAGGACGACGCGATCGCCCGCCAGCTCGGCCTCAGTCCCCGCACGGTGCAGCGCCGCGTCCAGGTGTTGTGCGAGCGCCTGGGCGCCCGCACCCGTTTCCACGCCGGCTACCTGGCGGCCCGGCACGACCTGCTCGACCAGTGACCGCGCGGGGCACTGCTAGGTGAGCAACACCCCGCCGTCGACCGGCAGCGTCACCCCGGTGACGTACGAGGCCGCGTCGCCGGCCAGGAAGACCGCGGCCGTCACCAGCTCCTCGGCCTCGCCCAGCCGCCGCATGAGCACCCGGCTCTCCACGACCTGCTCAAGGTAGCCGGGTTTGTACTGGTCGGTCATCTCGGAGGCGAAGAACCCGGGCTCCAGGCAGTTGACCCGGATGCCGCGCCGTGCCGTCCACTGCTGGGCCAGGTCGCGCGTGAGCCCGGACACGGCCGCCTTGGAGGCGGTGTAGGCGGCCTGCGGCAGCCCCGCCGTGGTCTCGCCGAGCACGCTGCCGATGTTGACGATCGAGGAGCCCGGCCGCATCACCCGCGCGCACGCCTGCGCCATCCAGTACGTGCCGAGCAGGTTGACGTCGATGACCTGCCGGAACTCCTCCGGCGTCTCGCGCAGCGCGGGCACGGCCGTGCCGATGCCGGCGTTGTTGATCAGTACGTCGATGTGGCCGAGGCCCTCGACGGCGGCGGCCACCAGCGCGTCGCAGTCTTCCGGCCGTGACACGTCGGTCGCCACCGCCAGGCACCGGCGGCCGGTCTCTTCCACCAGCCGCCGGGTCTGCGCCAGCCGGTCGGCCCGGCGCGCGCCGATCACGACGTCGGCGCCCGCCTCGGCCATGCCCCGGGCCAGGGCGACGCCCAGCCCGGAGGAGGCGCCGGTGACGACCGCCACCTTGCCGTCGAGCCGGAAGCGGTCGAGCACCTCAGAGCCCGTATTCCTTGACGATGCGCTCGTGCCGCTCGACCTCGACGCCGATCTCGCGGGCCAGGTCGAGCCAGGCCAGCGGGTGCACCCAGCGCTCGGTGGCGTCGTCGAGCAGCGCGTCGACCTCGGCGGGCGAGACGTCGGGCGGCACCGCGACCCAGCCGAACACGCCCGGCAGCCGCTCGCCGGTGCTCGGGTGGGTGACGGTGTAGTTCTCGTCGCTGTAGACCCACATCGGCCAGCCGCGCTCGGCCATGACCTCGGTGAACTCCGCCCAGTCCTCCTCGCTCGGCGCGGCGCCGTCGAAGAAGTAGCTGGTGTAGCCGCCGGGCCGCAGGATGCGCACCGCCGCGAACGGCGGCACGAAGTTCTGCTGCTCCTTGGGGTCGTCGGGGACGGGCTCGAGCAGCTGCGGGTCGAACACGACCAGGTCGCCGGCGTTGTAGTCCATGCCGCGCGGCTGCGGCAGGGCCAGGCGGGCGGTGGCCGGGCCGGTGCGGATGGACAGCACCTGGCGCTGGCCGCCGTCGGGCGCCGGGAGGACGAGCCGGATCAGGCCCATCTCCTCCTCGATCGGGCCCTCCTTGGACTTCAGCGGCATGCCGAGCTTGGCCGCGCCCTTGCGGACGAGCGGCCAGTCCTCGGCCGAGGTGGCCATGACGATCATGCGCCAGACGTCTTCGTCGGTCAGCTCGTCGATCACCTCGGCCAGCACGTTGGCGGCCCTGTCGTTGTGGTCGAGCTGCTGGGCGGCGCCCGACAGCAGGCGGCGGGCCTCGATGCCGGCGCCGGCCGCGATGGCGTGCTCGGCCGCGTCGAGGCACTCCTGCCAGCGCTCGCGGGCGCTGTGCATCCGGGCGAGGGCGACGTACTGGTCGGCGTGCGGCAGCAGCGCGGCCATCTGCTCCAGCCGCTCGTCCTGGCGGGCCTCGATGAGCAGCGTGGTCAGGTAGGAGAGGTCGTCGGAGTGGGCCGTGGCGATGTCGCCGGTGTCGACGAGCAGCTTCCAGTAGATGTCGGCGCCGGCGGCGGGGAAGCCGAGGAAGCCGAGCGTGGTGGTGTGGCGGCGGGTGGCCTCGAGGTCCTTGCCGGACAGCGGGGCCAGCCAGCCGACCCACTTCTCGGGGTCGGCGTTGAAGCCGTCGGCGGCGTCGAACTGGCCGACCCGCTCCTCCAGCGGCCCCGGCGCCTGGGGCTCGGTGGCGGCGTCGGCGGCGGCGCGGAGCGCGGCGATGCGCTCGGGCAGGTCACCGGTCTCGCGCAGCTCGGCGAGGCCCGCCTCGGCCACGTCGGCCAGCAGCCGGGCCTGCCACACGCCCTGGCGGCCGAGCGCCAGGTCACCCGCGACCAGCGCCAGCTCGACGCGGGCGCGGTAGCCGCCCATCATGCCGAAGTAGTCGATCCACTGGCGCACGACGCGGCCGAGCTGCCAGGTGTTGGTGATCTGGGCGGAGCCGGCCAGCTTGGCGACGGCCTGCGTCCACTCGACGAACACCCGCGGGTGCTCGCCGACCACGTCGAGGTCGGGCAGCGCGTCGACGGCCTCGGAGATGCGGCCCAGCGTGGCGAGGATCAGCGCGCGGCGCACGCCGTCGCGGTGAGGCTTGTTCACCGGGTCGTCGGGCTTGTCGTCGGCCGCGGCCTGCAGCGCGGCGAGCGCGTCGTCGCCGCGCCCGGCGGCCAGCAGCGCGCGGGCGCGCTCGGCGCCGAGCTCCCAGCTCGGCGCGCGCCCGGCCGTGCGCAGCCGCTCGATGGCGGAGTCGGCGTAGGTGACGGCCTCGCCGGGCTGGCCGGCGTCGGTCAGGGCGGCGACGTACTGCGTCACGAGGCCGGCGAAGGCCGGCCTCTCGGGGCTGGTCGCCTCGATGTGGGAGCCGAGCGTCTCCAGGCGCGGGGCGGCGTGGCCGGGGCCGTCGGTGTTGGCCAGCGCGATGGCGAGGGCCTCGACCGCCGCCGGGGTGGCCGGGCAGTCACGCACGTCTTCGCGCTCGGCGAACGCGAGCAACTGCCTGGCGTCGTCGACGGCGACCGCGCCCTGCGCCCGGTCGCCGATGCGGCCGATCAGATGCCAGTAGCGGGCGTAGAACTCGAGCCAGGGCAGCTCCAACGCCTCCGCCTGCTGCGCGATGGCCGGCGCCATGACGTCGAGCTGCGGGTATCGGCCGTCGTAAGCCTGTGCGGGGAGGTCTCCCAGCGCCATGGCGAGGCCCACGTTGCCCGCCTCGGAAAGCTGCTGCTGGGTGTCGCCGACCCAGGCCCAGATGTCCACGTCCATGGGCAGTCAGTCTGCCAGGTCAACGGGCGTGCCCCAAACGCAGAAGGTCTATCAGCTCGTCCGATTCGCCGTCGCTCAGGACGGAGAACGCCTCCGCCATGAGCGCGTCGGTCGTCTCCTCGACCTCCGCGCGGCGCGCCACGATCTCGGGCCCCGGCGTCGCGTACGGCTCCGGCCAGGCGAAGAAGCGGGCGATCATGTCGCCCTGCCGCTGACCGAGCGGCGTGCCGTCGTGCTCGGCGGCGAGCGTGGCCTCCAGCGGGTGCAGCCCGGCCGCGATCACGGCGTTGGCGTGCAGGCCGCCGCGCAGCTCGCGTACGACGTGCATGAGCTGCACGGCGCGGGCGGGCGGGTCATCGGGCAGCGGCACGGCCCGCCAGCCGGCGAACAGCGGGGCCCCGGCCGGCGAGGCGTTGTCGGCGACCGGCTGGAGCAGCTCGGCGATCCTGGCACAGCCGTCGTGACCGCCCAGCTTGCGCCGGGCCCAGGCGTGACACGCCTCGGCGTAGAGCTCGACGGCCCGCTCGACCGGGAGTTCGCGCCCGCCCTCCCAGCTCTGCCTGACGTGGTCCGGAGGGAAGAAGACGGCCGCCGCGGTCACCACGTCGGCGTCGCACTCGCCGAGGACGCCGCAGCGGCCCCGGAAGTAGAACTCACGGGCGCCCAGGCCGTACTCGTCGCAGACGGCCTTGGCCTCCCTGGAGATCATGAATCCGCCGCCGTACTGCCCGATGGGCGTCTTGACCGCCTTGGCAGTGGTCCGCGCGTCCGCCATGTCCACTCCTCAGTTCGCGAAGTGAACCCAGCATCCGCTATCAGAACATCATTCGGCAAGGATGAGTTCGCCGCTGGCGATGATCTCCGCGGGGCCCGACAGGTAGCTCGTGTCCTCGTCGAGGATGACCGTCAGCGTGCCGCCCAGCACCTCGACCGTCCACGTGCCGAGGGTGTCGCCGGACAGCCTGGCCGCGGCGACGGCCGTGGCGACCGCGCCCGTGCCGCACGAACGGGTCTCGCCGGCGCCGCGCTCGAAGACGCGCATGACGGCGCGGGTGGTGCCGACCGGGTTGAACAGCTCGATGTTGACCCCGGCGGGGAAGACGCACGTGTCGAAGGCGGGCTGGTGGCTGAGGTCGAGCTGGGCGACCGGATCGCCGATGGCGCAGGCCAGGTGCGGGTTGCCCATGTCGACGTGGACGCCGGTGTACTCGTGCCCGCCGAGGCAGGCCACGCTCTCGCCGAGGACGACGGGCTTGCCCATGTCGACGGTGATGTCGCCGTGGGTCTCGACGCGCACCCTGCGCAGGCCGCCGCGCGTCGCCACCGCGAACTCCGTGGAGTTCTCCAGCCCGGCGTCGATCAGGTAGCGCGCGAAGACCCGCACGCCGTTGCCGCACATCTCGGCCACGCTGCCGTCGGAATTGCGGTAGTCCATGAACCACTCGGCCGCCGACGCCTGCTCGGCCACCTCGTGGCTCTGCTTCGTGCGCGCCACCCGGAGCACACCGTCGGCGCCGATGCCGGCTCTCCTGTCACAGATCTTGGCGACGATGGCGGCCGTAAGGTCGACCACACCGTCGGGATCAGGCAGGATGACGAAATCGTTCTCGGTGCCGTGCCCCTTGAGAAAGCGCATTGTACAAGTTTATCCGCATGGGTGCTCGGAGACTCGCGCGAGGGATCTTTCCAGGAGATCGGGAGCGTCGTACGGCAGCCAGCACACCCGCGGATCCCTGCGGAACCACGACTCCTGGCGACGGGCGAAACGCCTGGTCAGCCGGACGGTCTCGGCGAACGCCCGCTCCTCGCTCCACTCGCCTTCGAGGAAGCGGATGACCTGGGCGTATCCGAGGGCCCGGCCGGCGGTGCGCCCCTGCGCCAGCCCCTGCTCCAGCAGCGTGCGCACCTCGTCGACCAGGCCCTCCCGCCACATGCGCTCGACCCGCACGGCGATCCGCTCGTCGAGCTCGGGCCTCGGCACCTCCAGCCCGATCTGCACGCTCGGGTAGACGGCCTCGTACGTCGGCATGGTCGCCGTGAACGGGCGCCCCGACAGCTCGATCACCTCCAGCGCGCGCACGATGCGGCGGCCGTTGCTCGGCAGGATGGCCGCCGCGGCGGCCGGGTCTTGCTCGCGCAGCCGCTCGTGCAGCGGACCGGGGCCGACCTCGGCCAATTCGGCCTCCAGCCGGGCCCTGATCGCCGCGTCGGTGCCGGGGAACTCCAGGTCGTCGATGGCGGCGCGGACGTACAGGCCGCTGCCGCCGACGAGCACGGGCACCTCGACGGCGTCGATGACGGCCCTGGCCAGCTTCTGGTACTCGGCCACGCTGGCGGTGACCGTCACGTCCCAGACGTCGAACAGGTGGTGGGGGACGCCGCGCATCTCGGCGGGGGTGAGCTTGGCCGTGCCGATGTCCATGCCGCGGTAGAGCTGCATGGAGTCGGCGTTGACGCACTCGCCGCCCAGGCGCAGGGCGATGTCGACGGCGAGATCGGACTTTCCGGCCGCGGTGGGGCCCACGACGGCGATGACGGGATGCTGGCGCACCCCTTCAGTCTGCTAGAGGTCGAGCAGTGTCGGCTGCAGATAGCCCTCATGGGTGAGCAGCCACCGCTTCGTCTCGACGCCCTCGCCGCCGCTGAACCCGCCCAGCCCGTTGCCCGCCACGACGCGGTGGCAGGGCACGATGATCGGGATCGGGTTGGAGCCCATGATCGAGCCGATGCCGCGCGCGGGCACCCCTGAGCCGCTCAGCCGGGCCAGCTCGCCGTAGGTGACGGCGGTGCCGTACGGGACGCGGTGCAGGGCCCGCAGGACGCTCAGCCGCACGCCCGACATCAGCCGCCAGTCGACCGGTGTCGCGAACTCCTTCAGCTCACCGGCGAAATAAGCATTCAACTCGGCGACCGCGCAGGCCGTACGATCCGAATCATGGACCTCAGCCAGGCCCAGGCGGCCGGCCAGCCGCTCGCGGGAGCCCCACCCCGACGCGACGAGACCGACCTCGGTCAGGGCCAGCGTGAACGGGCCCACCGGCGTGGGCACCTCGGCGTAGGCGACCGTGTTCTCCATGGGGGCCATCATGTCCTCACGTGAGCTCGTGGTGCTGGGCACCTCCAGCGCGGTGCCCACCCGCCACCGTAACCACAACGGCTACCTGCTGCGCTGGGACGGCCAGGGCTACCTGTTCGACCCCGGCGAGGGCACGCAGCGGCAGATGGCGTTCGCGGGGGTGAGCGCGCACGACGTCCACTGGATCTGCGTCACCCACTTCCACGGCGACCACTGCCTGGGCGTGCCGGGCGTCGTGCAGCGCATCGCCCGCGACAAGGTCCGCCACCCGGTGCGGGCGGTCTTCCCCGGCTCCGGCGAGAGCTACTGGCGGCGGCTGCGTCACGCGGCGGCCTTCGCCGACACCTCCGTCATCGAGGAGCACCCGGTCTCCGGCGAGCTGGCCGGCGTCGGCCCGCTGACCGCGCGCCGCCTGTCCCACCCCGTCGAGTCGTACGGCTACCGCCTTCAGGAGCCGGCCGGGCGGCGCATGCTCCCCGAGCGGCTGGCCGCCCACGGCATCCGCGGCCCGGAGATCAGCGAGCTCCAGCGCACCGGCTCCGTGCGCGGCGTCACGCTCGACCAGTGCAGCGTGCCGAAACCGGGGCAGAGCATGGCGTTCATCATGGACACCCGGCTGTGCGACGCCGTCTTCGAGCTGGCGCACGGGGTCGACCTGCTGGTGATCGAGTCGACGTTCCTGTCGTCGGAGAGCGCGCTGGCCAAGGAGTACGGGCATCTGACGGCGTTCGAGGCGGGGATGGTGGCCGCCGACGCGGGCGCGCGCCGCCTGGTGCTGACGCACTTCTCCGAGCGGTACGGGTTCGACGAGGAGCCGCTGTTCGCCGAGGAGGTGCGCCGCAGCTACGGCGGCCAGGTGGTGCTCGCCCGCGACCTGACGAAGATCCCCGTGCCGGGGCGTCAGGCCCACAGCGCGGCGAAGTAGCCGACGCCGTACGGCGCGCCGCGCATGAGCAGCCGCCCGTCGTACGCGCTCGCGCCGGCCGCCCCGGCCAGGACCTGCAGCGCGGCCCGGCCGCTCACCCAGAGCCGGTCGGCCTCCGCGGGGTCGATCTCGGCGAGCGGCGCGGGGTCGCCGGCGGCGAGCGCGGCGGCGATGCGGGCGTCGAACGGCCCGGCCGCCTCGTCGTACGGGCCGGGCGCCCCTGGGCTGAGACAGGCCGAGCCGTCGGCCATGACGACCAGTGCCACCCTCTCCGCGGCCGCGCCCAGCTCCTCCCCCAGCTTCCTGCAGTCCTCGCTCGGCGCGTCGAAGGCGACGGACTGCAGGCGGTCGGGGGCGTGGCCGTCGAGGAGCAGGCGGCCCACGGTCAGCGACAGCGGCAGCACGGGCTCGCCCCGGCCGGCCGTGCGGTCGACGCCCCAGGCGCGCAGGCTGCCGGCGGCGGCGCCGTCGTACGTCCGCGTGGACTCGGCGCCGCCCACCACGATCAGCGCGTCGGGACGCGCCTCACCGGCGGCGGCGATCGCGGCCAGGCAGGCGGAGCGAAGGTCGGGCATCCCGAGCACGACCAGCGGGGTGGGCGGGCAGACGGCCGCGGCGACAAGCACGACCGCAAGCGTACGACTCCCGCCGGATCCCCGTGACACGCCGCCACGTCGTCGCAGGCAGCGGGGCCGGAACGATCTCCGCGCCGTCACCGGGCGCCGGGTCAGAACGGGCTGCGGCCCGCGTGGACCTCGGCGAGGAGCTTCTCGGTGTAGGCGTGGGCCAGCCGGTGGATGCCGCCTCCGAAGCTGATCCTGGCCACGCCCAGCTCCGCCAGGCGGGCGAGGTCGGGCACCCCGGGCCGGAAGAGGACGTTGACCGGCGCGCCCAGCTCATCGACCAGCGCGCGGATCTCGTCCTCGTCGCCGAGGCCGATCGGGTACACGCAGTCGGCCCCCGCCTCCAGGTAGCGCCGCGCGCGCCGGACGGCCTCGGCGCGGGTGCCGTCGCCGTGGAGGTAGACGTCGACCCGGGCGTTGATCACCAGCTCGGGGCGGGCCGCCCGCACCCCGGCCAGGAGCTCCGCCTGCTCACCCGGGTCCGCCAGCTCGCCGGAGCCCGGGAGGGAGTCCTCGAGGTTGCAGCCGACGGCGCCGGTCTCGGCCAGGCGCTCGGCGAGCTCGGCGGGCGCGAGCCCGTAGCCGCGCTCGACGTCGGCGGTGACGGGCACGTCGACGGCCCTGGCCACACGCGCGACGGCCGCCAGCATCTCATCGACGGGAGCCCGCTCGCCGTCGTCATGGCCGAGCGCACGGGCGACGGCGGCGCTCCCCGTCGCCACCGCGGGGAACCCGGCATCCCGTACGGCTCGCGCGGAGGCGGCGTCCCAGACGTTGGGCAGAACCAGCGGCTTCCCGGGGATGTGCAGCGCACGCAGCGCGGCCGCTTTGTCGATGGTCATGCCGCGACCCTAGGCAGCGCCGCGACCCGCGCGTAGAGCCACTGCCCGCCGTTTACGGCGAGCCACTTGCCCGGAGTCAGCAGCCGCTGGTGGCGCACTGGCCCTCGACCACGCCGGCGGGGCCGTCGGCGGGGACGTCGGCCGGGGCGCCGCCGCCCGAGGGCCGGCCCGAGCCGGAGGGGGCCTCGGTGGGCTGCTTGCCGCCGTCGGTCTTGGCGTCGCCCGAGGAGCCGGTGCCGGTCGAGCCCGTGCCGGTCGAACCCGTGCCCGCCGACCCGGTGTCGCCCGTGGCGGCCTGGTCGCCGCCGCTCACGTCGGAGTCGCTCACGCCGCCCATGGTGGCGTCGTCGCCGCCGAGGTCGTCACCGGGGGTGTCGGTGACCGCGTCGCCCATCGTGGCGTCGTCGTCCTCGACACTCAGCTCGTCGGTGCCGCCCGCGGTCTGGGAGGGCGCGGGGGCGCCGCCTCCCGGCTGGGCGGCCTCTTCGGAGCCGCCGGCCAGCGTGAAACCGATGCCGCCCGCCACCAGCACGGCGACGAGGGCGCTCAGGACGATGATGAGCGTCTTGTTGGTCTTCTTCTTGCGCCGGACGTTTTCCGTGCCGCTATTTCCCGGCTCCAGGAGGGTGTCTCCGGGGCCGGACAGGATCTCCTGACGATCGCGCTCGATCGGATCTTGCATGGGGGTACAGCTCCCTGCGGTCGTATCGGGGAAAGCTCGCCGGCTTCCGCGGGTGATGGACCACACTAGCCGCATCGGCGGAATGCTCGCACACCAATCACAAAGGAATCACGACTTGTCCCCCCTTAGATCCATTCGCCCAGGTAGCCGCGCCGGCCTGGCGCCCGCGGCGGGAGCAGCCGGGGTACTCGTCACCGCGACGCTGGGTATTTTCCTGGCCTTCACCGACTCATCCGAACATTCTCCGCGGCGATCTTCAGAATTCGATCAGGAAACCGCGCTTACCGTGAGAGCGAAATCACCATCGGCGCCACTCATCGCGTCGGACATAACACCGACAGCGACCACTCGCGCGACGTGGGATGGAGCGATCCATTTGCGGACGGCGCAGCCTGTCGACCTCGTCCCCGGCCCGATTCCACCGCCCTGGATCGAACAGGTCCCACCGGTCGTGGCGCCCTCGGTGACGGCCGGCCCCCTGGCGTCCCCGGAGGCGCGCCGGCAGGCCAGGAACGGCGCGGGACGGCCGCTGAAGGACCGCCCGCCC
>NZ_POUD01000012.1 GCF_003236395.1 Nonomuraea aridisoli
CACCGGCGGCGCCCCCCGCAGCGTGCACCAGCCCTCGCCCGCCGAACGCACCGGGCCCACCGGCGGCGCTCCCCACGGCGGTTACCCGCCATCACCCGCCGAACGTACCGGGCCCACGCCGGGGACGGCGCGGATGCCGCACCAGCCGCCGGTCGAACGCACCGGCCCCACCGGCGGGGCGGCGCGCGGGGTGCACCAGCCGCCGCCGGCCGAACGGACCGGCCCGCTGCCGGCCGTCGGGCACGGGGCGCACCCGGACCGTACCGGGCCCATGCCGGCGGTCGGGCAGGTGCCGTTGCCGCGTCAGACCGCGCAGATGCCGCATCACCACCAGCCGGGGCAGCCGCCCCGCGCCGCCACCGGTCGCGGGCCGCTGCCCGGTTTCCCGCCCCGGCGCCGGCGAGGGCTCCGCACGGGGTGCCTGACCGCGCTGCTGGTCCTGGTCGTCGTGCTGGTGGTACTGGTGGCCATGCTGACGTGGCTGTTCCGTTCACCGGCCGCCGGCGCGGACGGGCCCGTCCAGGACGGCAAGCTGCGCTTCGCGGTCACCAGCACGAAGTGCCCCAAACCGGCACGGGCGGCGGTGAAGCGCACGTGCCGCATCGGCGTCCGCGTGAACAACGTCGGCCACGAGGCTCGCGTTCTCTACCCCGGCCAGCAGAAGCTGATCGACGAGGAAGAGATGGCGCACGGCGGCATCCAGCTGCTCGACAAGGGCGGCAAGGAGATCACGCCGATCCGCATCGAGGCGGGCGAGTCGTTCACGGGCGCGCTGGTGTTCGAGCTGCCGAAGGACGCCGCACCGATCGGGCTGGAAGTTCACGACTCAGGCCTGAGCGCCGGCGCCCTCGTCAACCTGGACGAGAAGCCTTAGCACCCATCACCCCGGTCAACCCGAACGCAAAGCCCTGACACCCGCTACCCCGGTCAGGCCGGACGCGAAGCCCTGACACCCGCCGCCCCGGTCAACTCCGACGTAGAGCCCTCACACCCACCGCCCTCTCAGCCCGGACGCGAAGCCCCGACACCCGCCACCCGGCAAGGCCAGACGGCCGGACGCGTTCCGGCGGCGGGTGTGCGAGTGGCCTAGAAGCCCTGCTCCGGGGAGACCACGCCTTCGAGGGGCTCGCCGGCGGTGTAGTGGCGTACGTTCGCGGTGACCCGTTCGGCGAGGCGGCGCCAGTAGGCGGCGTGCGGGTTGGCGCTGTGCGGGGTGATGAGGGCGTTGTCCAGCTCCCACAGCGGGTGACCGTCGGGCAGCGGCTCCGGGTCGGTGACGTCGAGCGCCGCCCCGCCGATGCGGCCCGCGCGCAGCGCGTCCACCAGGTCGGCGGTGACGACGAGGCTGCCTCTGGCGATGTTCACCAGCCAGGCGTCCGCGCGCATGAGGCCGAACTCGCCCGCCCCGAACATGCCCTTGGTGTCCGGCGTGGCGGGCGCGGCGATGACGACGTAGTGGGCGTCGGGCAGCGCGTCGCGGTAGCGGGCGCGGGGCAGGACCCGGGCGGCGCCCGGGACCTCGCCCCGGTCGGTGACCGCGACGATGGTGCAGCCGAACGGCTCCAGCAGCCGGATCAGCCTGCGCCCGATGCCGCCGCAGCCGACGATCGTGACCGTGGCGCCGGCCAGCTCCACGGAGGTGTTGGCGCCCCACGTCGTGGCCCTGGCGTGCCGGTGCAGGTCGCGGGCGGCGGCCAGCATCAGGGCCAGTGCGTGCTCGGCGATCTGGGGGGCGTACGCGCCGGTGGCGGAGGTGAAGACGGGGTGACGGGTGATGACGCCGGCGTCCGCCCAGCGTTCGACGCCCGCGCTCGGCAACTGCACCCAGCCGATGCCCTCGTGCAGCATGGAGCGGAGCGTCTGCGCGTCGCCGCCGCCGAAGTAGACGATGGCCTCCGCCTCCTCCAGCGGCACGACGCGGCCGCCCCCTCGGCGTACGGCGTCGACGAGCGCGGGAACGGGCTCGGGGCCGACGTGGACGGCGACGGTCATGGGGTCTCCTCAGGTCTCACGTTGGTTCGCTGCTCAGTCTGCCGGATGTCCGGACGCCGCCGGCGCGCACCGCAGCGGATCACCTCGGGACACGAAGGAAGCGGGCGCCGTGCTCGACGGGGGCACACGGCATTCCCTAACGGTGGACGGTCTCCCCCGCCTCGGTGAACGAGGCCAGCGCACGGTCGAGCCCGGCCCGGTCGGGCAGCCCGTCGGTGTCGCTGACGCACTGCACGACGAGCGCCGCCACCGCCGCGGCCTCGCGCAGGCACCTCTCGTACGGCTCCTTGCGCAGCACCCCCGACAGGAAGCCGGCGGCGAACGCGTCGCCCGCGCCCACCGGGTCGACCAGCGTCACCGGGAACGCCTCCTGCCGCGCCTCGCCCAGGGTGGCGGACTTGTCGCGGTGTTTGACCACGACCAGCCCGCCGAGCCGGGCCGCATCCACGCCGAGCAGCTCCAGCTCGTCCTCCCCCGCCAGCACGATGTCGGCCCGGCCGAGCAGCGGCGCGACGCGTTCGCGCCACAGCTCGGGTGAGCCGAGCTTGAGGCGGATGTTCGGGTCGAACGAGACGAGCGCGCCCGCCTCGCGGGCCAGGTCGAACAGGCGCAGCGTGGCCTGGTGAGCCGAGGCGGACAACATGGGCGTGATGCCGGTGACATGAACGATCCGGGCGCCGCTCACCATCTCGGGCGTCAGCTCCTCGGGGGCCAGCCGGGAGGCGGCCGAACCGGCGCGGTAGTACTGCACGTCGATCGCGCGGGACGGGTGGCTGTCGCGCACCAGCAGACCGGTGGGCGCGCCGGGGTCGACGATGGCGTGCCGGGTGTCGATGCCGTCGGCGCGCAGCATGGCGAGCACGGAGCGGCCCGCGGGGTCGGCGCCGAGGCGGCCGATCCAGCGCACGTCGTGGCCCAGCCGGGCCAGGCCCGCGGCCACGTTGCTCTCCGCGCCGGCGATGGAGCGGCGGAACGCGGTCGCCCGCTCCAGCGGGACCCCCGGCTCGGCCAGCATCAGCAGCATCGCCTCACCGCACACGACGACGGTCACAGCTCTCACTCCTCGCTCGTACGGTCCCGCCGCGCCGTAACCGGGTCGCGGTCAGGCCGCCACCGTCGCGTCCGGATCAGCTCCGGCTGCGGCGGATAGTACTATTAAATGATTTTTGTTGCGACTTATCCGGTTGCGTCGGCGAGCCGGTCAGCGGTTGACCAGCGGCCCCGAGCCGGTGGAGCCGCGGACGACCAGCTCGGGCTGGAAGACCAGCTCGACGTGGCGGGCGGGTGCGCCGTTGACCTCTTCGAGCAGCGTCTGCACGGCGGCCGAGGCCATCGCGCCGATCGGCTTGCGCACGGTCGTCAGCGGCGGGTCGGTGAACGCGATCAGCGGCGAGTCGTCGAACCCCACGACCGACACCTCGCCCGGCACCGACAGCCCCTTCTCCCGGCAGGCGCGGATCGCGCCCAGGGCCATGAGGTCGCTGGCGCACACGATGCCGGTGCAGCCGCGGGTCAGCAACTGCGCGGCGGCCGCCTGCCCGCCCTCGACGGAGAACAGGGAGTGGGAGATCAGGTCATCGACGTCGGCCGCGCCGAGCAACTGGGCCATGGCCTGCTTGTACCCCTCGATCTTCCTGATGACCGGGACGAACCTGCGCGGCCCCAGCGCGAGGCCGATGCGCTCGTGGCCGAGGTCGACGAGGTGCTGCACGGCCAGCCTGGTGGCCAGGCGGTCGTCGGGCGAGATGAACGGCGCGTCGATCTGCTCGTTGTAGCCGTCGACCAGCACGATCGGCAGGCCGCGGTCGGTGAGGCGGGTGTAGCGGTCCATCCGGGCGCTGGTGTCGGCGTGCAGGCCGGAGACGAACACGATGCCGCACACGCCGCGGTCGACCAGCAGCTCGGTGAACTCGTCCTCGGGGGCGCCGCCGGGCAGCTGGGTGCAGAGCACGGGCGTGTAGCCGTGCTGCGTCAGCGCCTTCTCGATGGCCTGCGCGAAGGCGGGGAAGATCGGGTTGTCCAGCTCGGGCGTCACCAGGCCGACCAGCCCGTTGCTGCGCTGGCGCAGCCGGGGCGGGCGTTCGTAGCCCATGAGGTCGAGGGCGGCCATCACGGCTTGGCGGGTGGCGGCCGAGACGCCGGGCCTGCCGTTGAGCACCCTGCTGACGGTGGCCTCGCTCACCCCGGCCTGGGTGGCGATGTCGGCGAGGCGAGCGTTGCCGTTCATGCCCTCACTTTACTTTCCACCAGCCGGCCGAACCGGCTGCTCGCCGGGCCCCCGCTCCCGGCCCTCGAGGCCTCCCGGGCCGGCGGCGGTCACGGTTTCGACCATGAAAGACGTTGCGGCAATTTTCCGCAAACCCTTTCATGGGTGGATAAATCCCGATCTTTCCAGGAATGGGCGGCCCAATATCCAAGACCGAAATCGCCCCGAATCACTTTCTTTATGTCAAGGGTGGACATTCACCATTAAGCCGCGATGTACTACCTCTCCAATCAGCCCTGTCCCAGCTGACACGCGCGCAAGGTGTGGGCCCATGAGCTCGGTCGTACTCGACAAAGTGACCAAGGTGTATCCGGGCGGCTTCCTCGCCGTCGACCGGCTCAGCCTGCAGGCGAAAGACGGCGAGTTCCTGGTCCTCCTCGGGCCCTCCGGATGCGGCAAGTCCACGTTGCTGCGGATGATCGCGGGCCTGGAGCAGATCACCGACGGCGATCTGTGGCTGGACGGCGAGGTGGCCAACCACCTGGCGCCGCGCGACCGCGACGTCGCCATGGTGTTCCAGAACGGCGCCCTCTACCCGCACCGGACCGTACGCGGGAACATCTCCTTCCCGCTGGAGATCGCCAGGTCCGACCCGGCGCTGGTGCACGAGCGCGTCACCGAGTTGTCCAAGGCGCTGCACATCGAGGAGACGCTCGAACGCCGGCCCGGCACGCTCTCCGGCGGCCAGCGCCAGCGCGTGGCGATGGGCCGGGCGATCGTCCGCCAGCCCCGGCTGTTCCTCATGGACGAGCCGCTGTCGAACCTCGACGCCGGCATGCGCACCGAGCTGCGGATGGAGATCTCGGCCCTGGTCAGGTCGCTCGGCGTCACCACCATCTACGTCACGCACGACCAGGTGGAGGCGCTGACCCTGGCGGACCGGATCGCGATACTCAACCGCGGGGTGCTGCAGGACATCGGCACGCCGGCGCAGATCTACAACGACCCGGCGACGGCGTTCGTCGCGGCCTTCCTCAACTCCCAGCAGCTCAACCTGCTGGCCGCCGACGTCAGGACGCCGCAGAACCAGTACGTGATGCTGGACTTCGGGCCGCACCGGCTGACGATGCCGTGGAGCGACCCCCGGGCGTACGCGGTCTCGCAGCACACGGGCGGTCAGGTGCTGGTCGGCATGCGGCCGGACGGGCTGGCGCCGGTGCCGGAGTCGTACGACGGGCCGTCGTTCTACGGGCGGGTGCGGGCGCTGGAGTACCACGGGCACGACTGGCTGGCGTACGTGGAGTGCGGGATGCCGCCGGTGCCGGTGCCGGAGCCGCCGGACCCGCGCATGCGGGCGACCGGCGACGACCAGGGAGCGGGGGCGTTGCAGCGCCTGGCGCGGCGGGTGTTCGGCCGCCGGGAGGAGCCCCAGGAGCAGGAGCGGGTGGGACAGCACCCGAACAACGGCATCCACCGTCGCGCCGATCTGGTCGTCCGCCTGGGCGGCCGGCCCGTCTGGCGTGTGGGCGACGCCGCCAAGGTGGCGGTGGACCTCTCCCGCGTCATGCTCTTCAAGACCGACGGCACCCGCATCGACACCCCCCAACGCTGAGCCCGGGACGGCGCCACAGGCCGACGCCGAGGCCCCGCCTCAGCCCAACACGGCGCGCAACCAGGCCGCCGTCGTGGCGAGCGAGTCGGGCCGGTCGAACTCGGCCCCCTCGTGACCGGCGCCGCCGAGGAGCTCGAAGCGGCTGCTCACCCCGGCCCGGCTGAGCGCGTGGTGCAGGGCCTCGCCCTCCGAGGGCGGGATCACCCGGTCGCGGTCGCCGTGCGCGATGAGGAAGGGCGGCGCCTGCGGGGCGACGCGCGACAGCAGGCTCAACCCGCCCGCCGCGCCGGCCACGCCGGCCGGGCCCGCAACGCCGAGCAGGTCGGCCTCGAACGCGAACGGCAGCAGGCGGGCCTCCAGCGCGCTGCGCGAGGCGGACACCACCAGATCGGACTGGCCGAACCAGTGGACGGCGGCCTGCACGGCGCTGGACAGGCCCACGTTTCCGCCGACGTCGCCCTCCAGCTCGGCGTCGCCGGGGGTGAGGGCCAGCAGGGAGCCGAGGTAGGCCCCGGCCGACGCGCCCCACACGCCGATCCGCTCGGTCGCCAGCCCCAGGCGGGCCCCGTGGGCGCGCAGCCAGCGCACGGCTCCCTTGAGGTCGTGCAGCGGATCGGGGAAGACGGCGCCGGGCGCCAGCCGGTAGTTCACCGACGCCACCGTCACGCCGTACGCGGCCAGCGGCGCCAGCCGCTCGGCCCCGCCGTCGGCCTTGTCGCCGTGCCGCCAGCCGCCGCCGTGGGCGTACACCACCAGGGGCGCGTCCTGCTGCGGGGCGCGGTAGAGGTCGAGGGCGAGGTCGGCGCCGCCCACGGTGGCGTAGACGAGGTCGCGCTCGACCGTCACGGCGGTCATGACCGCCCGGCCGCGATGGCGGGCCAGACCACCGCGACGACCCGTTCGGGGATCTCCTTCTTCGGCTCGCCCGCGTAGAAGGCGGCGAAGTAGGCACCGAAGCACATCATCGCGATGACGCGGGTGTCGATGCCGTCGTGGACCGCGCCGCGCTCGCGCAGCCCCTGCAGCACCTCCTCCATCAGCGAGACGCGCGGCTCGACGGCGTGCTCGCGCAGGATCTCCATCAGCTCGGGGGTGCGGATCGCCTCGCCGGCGAAGTTGCCCATCAGCACCATGGCGTCGGGGTTGAAGTAGGCCGGGTCGAGCCGGCGGACCGCCTCGACGAGCGCCTCGCGCGGCTCCAGCTCGGACAGGTCGACGGTGTACATGTCGCGCTGCTTGCGGAAACCGTAGTCGAGGGCGTCGACCACCAGGTCGAACTTGTTCTTCCAGCGGCGGTAGAGCGTGGGACGGGTCACCCCGGCGTCGGCGACGATGTCGCCGATGGTCATCTTCGAGTAGCCGTCGCGGACCAGCCGCTCGCGGGTGGCCAGGATGATGGCCTCGTCGATGGCCGCGTCGCGGGGCCGGCCTCCTGGATGCGCCCGCTCGCCCTGCGGCTGTCGTCCCATGGATCCCCTCGCGGCGGTGCTCGATACGTTACAGTCTGTGACTGTAACACAAGCATCGGGGCGGTGCGTGATCGCTGCTCGGCTTAAGTTACATTCCATGGCTGTAAACGAAAGGCCGAGTCAGCCGGGCCGGGCGTCACGGTGCGCCCTCGCTCGCGAGGACAAGGAGGGAAACAGTCATGAGCGGTACGGACCGGCTCGCCGACCTGGTCGCGGCCGGGGTGTCCATCTGGCTCGACGACCTGTCACGGGAGCGGCTGGAGTCGGGCGGCCTCGCCGGGCTCGTCCGCGACCTGCACGTCTCCGGTGTCACCACGAACCCGACGATCTTCGCGGCCGCCATCGCGCACGGCGCGGCCTACGACGGCCGGCTGCGCGAGCTGGCCGCCGCCGGCGCCGACGCCTCCGCCGCGGTGCGCGAGCTGACCACGGCGGACGTGCGCGACGCCGCCGACCTGTTCCGTCCCCTCCACGAGCGGACGGGCGGCGTGGACGGCCGGGTGTCGATCGAGGTGGACCCCCGGCTGGCCAGGGACACCGCGGGGACGGTGGCCGAGGCCCGGCAGTTGTGGCGGACCGTGGCCAGGCCCAACGCGTTCGTCAAGATCCCGGCGACCGAGGAGGGCCTGCCGGCCGTCACCGCGGCGCTCGCGGAGGGCATCAGCGTCAACGTGACGCTGATCTTCTCTCCCGAGCGCTACCGGGCCGTCGTCGACGCCTTCCTCACCGGCCTGGAACGGGCGCGGGCCGGCGGGCACGACCTCGCCGGCATCGCGTCGGTGGCGTCGTTCTTCGTCTCCAGGGTCGACACCGAGGTGGACCGGCGCCTGGAGGCGATCGGCACCGAGGAGGCGAGGGCGCTGCGCGGCCAGGCGGCGATCGCCAACGCCCGCCTGGCGTACGCGGTGCACGAGGAGCTCTTCGCCGGGGACCGGTGGCGGGCGCTGGCCGGTGCGGGGGCCCGGCCGCAGCGCCCGCTGTGGGCGTCCACCAGCGTGAAGAACCCCGGCTACCGCGACACCCGCTACGTCGACGAGCTCGTCGCCCCCGGCGTCGTCAGCACGATGCCGGAGCGGACGCTGCGCGCCGTCGCCGACCACGGACGGATCAACGGCGACACGATCACCGGCCTGGGCCGGCCCGCGCAGGAGGTTTTCGATCGGCTCACGGCGGTGGGCGTCGACCTGGACGAGGTGTTCCGGGTGCTGGAGGACGAGGGCGTCGCGGCGTTCGAGCGGTCGTGGGTGACGCTGCTGGAGGCCGTGGCCGCACGCCTGGCGAAGGCGAGAGGCTGACGTGGAGCCGCGCCCATCGGTCCTGCACTGGTTCGACGTCATCTGCCCGTTCTGTTACGTGGCGCAACACCGGAACGCCATCCTCGAGGCCCGCGGCCTGGACGTGGTGCACCTGCCGTTCCAGATCCATCCCGAGATCCCGCCCGGCGGGATCGAGGCGGGGCCGCGCGTAGGACCGATGTACACGGCGCTCGAACGCGAGGCGGCCGCGGCCGGCCTGCCGTTGCACTGGCCGGCCCGGCTGCCCGACACGCGAAGGGCACTGGCCGCCGTGGAATGGGCACGGCTGAACGCGGCGCGGGCGTCGGCCGGCTTCCTCCGGGGCCTGTTCGAGGCGCACTTCGTGCTCGGTGAGGACCTGGGAGACCCGGCGGTGATCGAACGGCACGCCGCCGAGGCCCGCGTCGACCTCGCCGGTCTGCGTGCCGGGCTCGACTCCGGCGCCGCGTTCGCGGCGCTCACCGAGGCGGAGTCGCTGGGGGCGTGGCACGGCGTACAGGCCACGCCGAGCTGGCTCATCGCGGGCGAGCTGGTCTCGGGCCTGCTCCCGCCGGCGGAGTTCGAACGCCTGGCGGACGAAGCCCGGTAGGCGGCCCGCGCCCTTACAAGAGTTGCCCATCGGACGATCACCACTGGTCGCGGTCGGGAATGAGGCGGCCGCGGACGCGGTATGACCTGCCCTCGACGTCGGCAATCGGAGCGGCCCTGCGGAGGCGATCGTGCCGAGTCGGCAACTGCGCCGGATCGCGGTCCTCGTGGCCGGCGTCGTCCTCGCGACCGCCTGCTCGGACGGGTCGGCCCCGCCACAGGTGATCTCGTCCGCGCCGTCGCGGCCGCAGGTCAAGCCGGTGGGCGACCTGGTCCCGCCCGACGGCGGAGGGGATCTGCCCGACCCCACCGCCCGGGTGTGCCGGCAGATGCCCGGTCCGACCCGGCGACACGGAGCCCGACGGCGACCCGCCGCCGGAGATCGACGACCAGCCGCCGGCTCCGGCCGAGTCGTAGCACCCGTGCTCGCTCATGGCTGCCAAGGCATGCGAACGCGACGACGGCTCCCGCTCGGAACCGGGTCAGGATCTCACCCGGATGTGGAGCGTCCTCGCCCACGTCGTGACGCCGACGACCTTCGTCGCGGCCCTGATGATCTATTTCGGCTGGGTGTACACCCGCACCTACTACAACGCCGGTCCCTCCGGCGCACCGCTTCGTCGGCCGGGTCGTCCTCGCGACCCTGATCCTGTTCCTGCTGCTGTGGGCGGTCGCGATCTACGCCCGCTTCCGCGGCGCGGACGACGCGAGGCAGCTCCTGCTGGGTTCGTCGATGTTGTCCGGCGTGGTGGTCTACGCGCCGCAGCGTCTCCACCTGGAAGGCGCCGGCGTCACCGAGACCGCCTTCCCCGACCCGCACGCGAAGTTCCGCTTCCGCTACACCGGGCTGCGCCTGCTCCTCCATGCTCACGGCCGCTACTTCCTCCTGCCCGCCTGCTGGGCGACCAGCCCGGAGGCACGAGCGATCGCCCTCCCGGACGACACCTCACTCCGCCTCGAGTTCTCCCTCACGATCACGCCTCCCGTCTGCCCGGCGGAGCAGTAGTTACGTTACAGATGTAGTCTGTAACTCTTCTCGAAACAGGAGGGACATGATGGACGTCGGCCGAGCACCCGCCGTGAAGGTGGTGCCGCCCGGGGGCGGGGATTCGGTCTCCATCCCGGGGTTCGGCGCGGTCTTCAAGCTGCACAGCCGCGACAATCACGGCGTGGTGGCCGTCGTGGAGCATCCGTTCGCCGTGGGGACGATCACCATGCCGCACCGCCACACCCGCGAGGACGAGCACTCGCTCGTGCTCGAAGGCGAGATCGGCTTCCGGTCCGACGACGCCGAGGTCGTGCTGGGGCCCGGCGGCTACATCACCAAGCCGCGCGACCAGCTGCACGCCATGTGGAACGCCGGGACGACGCCCGGCCGCATCGTCGAGGTCATCACCCCGGGTGGCTTCGAGGACTACTTCCGCGAGCTCGCCGAGCTCTTCGCCTCCGTCCGGCCGCCGACCGGCGTGAGCGTGCGCGAGACGCCGGAGTTCGCCGAGCTCGCCGAGAGGTACGGCCTGACGTACGGCACGCCCGACTGGCTCGACGACGTCGTGGCCCGCTACGGCCTGACCCACCCGGTGACCGGCTGAGTCAGGGAGCGGGCGCCCAGCGGGGGCCGCCGGGGGTGTCCTCGATCGTGATGCCGCCGCGCACCAGGGCGGCGCGCAGCGCGTCGGCCACGTCGTAGCGGCCCTGCGCGCGCAGCTCGCCGCGGAGCGCCAGCAGCGCCTCCACCAGGCACGGCAGGCTCCGGGCGCGGCGGGTCTCGGCCGCGGCCTGCTCGCCGAGGCGGGCGATCAGCAGCCGCAGCACCTCGCGGGCCTGCTCGACCCCGCCGGAGTCCTCCTCGGTGTCGGCGGCCCACTTGACCATCTCGGTCTCCAGGTCGAGCACCGTCTGCGCGGCGGCGACCGGGTCCGGCCGGCCCGCCGCCGCCCGGAACGCCTCCTCGCAGGCGCGGATCGACTCCTCCAGGGTGGCCTCGGCGTGAGTCTCCCGTTCCTCGCGCGGGGGCGGGGGCGGCGCGGGCGCGTCGGCCGCCCCCTCCGCCAGGCGGCGCAGCCCGGCGAGGTCGGTGCCGGTGCCGGCCGGCAGGAACGCCTGCGAGCCGGGCAGGCGTACGGTCAGCCCGCCGCGACCGGCCACCCGTACCGACTCGCTGTCCAGGTCGATGACCAGGGCGGTGTGCTCGTCGAGGCCGAGCACGGCCGTGCCGGGCGGCAGCTCGCGCTCCATCCGGGACAGGCGGCGCTCGCCGAGGTAGCAGAAGCGGGTGTCGTGGGTGCCGCCCTCGGTGTTGTCGAAGTGGGGGATCAGCACGGCCCGCAGCCCTAGCGACTCCAGCAGGCCGAGCCCTTCGCGCCAGTGGGGCTCGGCGCCCACCTTGTAGATCTCGTAGACGGGCACCGTGGCCAGGCCGGCCGTGCAGGCCGCCGCCGAGGCCAGCACGGTCACGCCCTCCCGTGCCCTGATCCGGGCGCGCAGGTCGCCCGCCACGCCGGAGCCGGCCCAGCGCTCCAGCGCGTACGTGGGGCTGCCGGGGCCGGAGAAGACCCAGTCGGCCCCGGTGATGCCCGTCGCGACCTCGACGTCGAGGCCGACGCTGTGCGCGAAGTAGCGGCGGGCGCGGGCCGAGATGTCGGCGTGGTTCTCCTGGAAGGCGTAGGGGGTGTCGAGCAGCACGGCCCGTGCCCCCGGACGCAGCGTCCGCGCGGCGGCGCGGTGGATCTCGACCATCGTCGGGCTCGTCTCCCCCGACCCCATCAGCACCAGCGAACCGGCCATGGCCGCCCCCTCTCTCCCACGCCATCGACTACACCCCGGACGGGCCCCGGCGTTCAAGAGCGGGACACATATGCTTGGTGGACGCACCTGCACATGATTGGCAGTAAGTTGTCGGGGGTGACGGGAGGACACGTGGTCTCGGTCGAGACGCTCATGCTCAGGGTCGATGCCGCGGGTCGCTGGTCGTACCGGCGGGCCCGCGCCACGCCGCCGCCCGGGGAGAGTCCCGACGAGACGGCCCGCGCGCTGGCCGGCGTCGCGGCGGGAGACGCCGCCACGGTCGTCCACTCCACGAGCTGGCGGCACGAGCCGGGCGGCACGATCGTGCTGACCTACGCGGTCTGTCCCGATCCGGCGCCGTGGCTGCCCGCGACGGAGGTGCCGGTGCTGGAGATCGCCCGCGGCGAGGCGCCCGCGACGCCGTCGCCCGAGCTGATCTCAGTCGCCAACGTTGTCGCGCACGCGGTCAGGCACCTGGCCTTCCTCATGGCCGAGGACCCGGTCGTCGCCCAGGTGCTCGGGCGGCACCCTGGCCTCGCCCGCGCTCTGGAGCCGGCTCTGGCGTGAGACGCGGCGGCCGAGGGCCTGCATCGGCTTCTCGACGTAGCGGTAGGCCAGCGCGCTGAGCGCCAGGACCGCGACCAGCGCCACCGCCGTCACGGCGAGCTGGTACGGCAGCTCCCGCGCCCGCAGGTCGCCGGTGATCTCCACGACGTACTTGAGCACCGGGTGGTGCACCAGGTAGAGCGAGTAGCTGATCAGGCCGAGCCACACGGCCACCTTGGGCAGCCGCCGCCCGCGCAGCGCCATCGCGCCCGCGAACGTGGCCCCGGCCAGCGCGATCGTGGTCACCCAGACGCCGGCCTGGACCCACCACCAGCCGCTCATGACGGCCCACACCGGCGTGATGCCGACCAGCGCCGCGGTGACCGCCACCGGCCACAGCCCGGCCTCGCCGCGCTCCCACCGGTAGATCGCCGTGCCGGCGAACATCACCGCGAGCACCGCCACCCCGAGCCACGGCACGCGGCTGCTCAGCACCAGCAGCGTGACGGCCATGACGCCGAGCACGGTGGCGGCGGCCGTACGGAACCTGTCCCACACGACGCAGGTCAGGCCCACCACGAAGACGGCGCACGACGCGTACGCGAGCCAGCCGCCGCCCAGCACGGCCCCCGGGGTGAGCAGCCCGACCAGCACCGCCCCGGCCGCGAACACGATCGCCAGCGTGCCGCTGCGCCGATGTCCCCTCGTCAGGAACAGCGCGGTCACGACGAGGTAGAAGACCATCTCGTACGACAGCGTCCACATGGTGTCGGCGACGCCGCCGACGCTGACGACGTCGAGCAGCATGGTCGCGTGCGCGGCCACCGCGCTGCCGTCGCGCGGCACGGCCTCGCGCACCGGCACCCACCAGGCCAGGGCCAGCACCACGGCGATGACGGCGAGGTAGAGGGGGTAGAGGCGGAAGAAGCGGCTGATCCAGAACGCCCGCACGTCGCCGTGGCGTTCCAGCGAGGCCGGGATGATGTAGCCGCTGACCAGGAAGAAGACGAGGATGCCGTAGACGCCCGGGTTGAACCAGTAGAACCGCAGGCTGGGCAGGAACCAGGGCAGGATGTGCTCGACCACGACCGCCAGCGCCCCGATGCCGCGCAGCGCGTCCAGCCAGGCGAGCCTGGGAGCGGACACGGCGGATGGCGGGGCGGCGAGGGACACCCGCCCCAACCTACCCCGTTTTCGTCGGGACAGATGCCGCGGTTCGGGCACCGCAGCTCAGGAAACGCCGACGGCTACGGGATCGTCACCAGCCGACCTTGCCCTTGCCGGAGATCAGGGCGCGGGCGATGACCATGCGCTGGACGTCGTTGGTGCCCTCGCCGATCGCCATCAGCGGCGCGTCGCGGTAGAGCCGCTCGACCACGAACTCCTGCGAGTAGCCGTAGCCGCCGTGGACGCGCATCGACTCCAGCGACGCCTTCAGCGCGACCTCCGAGGCGAAGTACTTCGCCATGCCGGCCTCCATGTCCACCCGCCTGCCGCCGTCGGCCTGGGAGGCGGCCCAGTACGTGAGCAGCCGCGCGGCCTGGATCTCGGTGGCCATGTCGGCGAGCTTGAGCTGGATGGCCTGGAAGTCGGAGATCGGCCGGCCGAACGCCGTGCGTTCACGCGAGTACGCCAGCGCGGCGTCGTAGGCGGCCTGCGCGACGCCGACGGCGCGGGCGGCGATGTTGATCCGGCCCATCTCCAGCCCGCCGAGCACCTGCTGCATGCCGCGCCCCTCGACGCCGCCGAGCAGCGCCGACACCGGCACGCGCACCTCGTCGAGCACGACCTCGCACGTCTCGGTGCCCTTGTAGCCGAGCTTGGGCAGGTCGCGGCTGATGCCGAAGCCGGGCGAGGCGGGATCGACCAGCAGCACCGACATGCCGCGGTGCGCCGGCTGCTCGACGGAGGTCTTGACCAGCACGGGCAGCGGGTCGGCGTGGCGGGCGTTGGTGATCCAGGTCTTGGTGCCGGTGACGACGTAGTGGTCGCCGTCGCGTACGGCACGGGTCTGGATGCCCTGCAGGTCGGTGCCCGCCCAGGGCTCGGTCAGCGCGATGGCCGTACGGCGGGCGCCGGTGGCCAGGTCGGGCAGGTGGCGGCGTTTCTGCTCGTCGGTGCCGTGGCGGGCGATCATCCAGCAGGCCAGGGAGTGGGAGCCGATCGTGCCGGCCACGCCCATCCAGCCTCGCGCGATCTCCTCGAAGACCAGCGCGAACGTCACCATGTCGGCTTCCAGCCCGCCGTACTCCTCGGGCACGGACAGGCCGAACAGCCCCATCTGCTTCATCTTCTCGACGATCTCGGCGGGATAGCGGCCGGAGTGCTCCCACTCGGTCGCCACCGGCACGATCTCCTTGTCCACGAACGTGCGCAGCGTCTCGCGGAACGCCTTCTGCTCGTCGGTCAGCTCGAAGTCCATCAGCCTCGAATCCTCACAGCGGGCCCGTCTTGGCCTGCGGGAAATAGCCCTTGTCGTGGGGCGCGTCGCGTTTGTAGACCATGACGGTCCGCGTCCACGACATGATCTCGTCGCCGTCCTGGTTGAGCCCGCGCGTGTGGAAGCCGACGATGCCGGCGTACGGGCGTGACTTCGACTCCCGCTTGGCGGTCACCTTCGACTCGGCGTAGACGGTGTCGCCGATGAACACGGGGTGGGTGAGCTTGATCTCCTCCCACCCCAGGTTCATGATCGCCGTCTGGCTGACGTCGATGACCGACAGGCCGAGCACGATGGCCACGGTGAGCCCGGAGTTCACGATGATCTTGCCGGTGGGCGCCTTGGCGGCGAAGTGGGCGTTGAAGTGGTTCTGGTTCGTGTTCATCGTCAGGAGCGTGAACCAGGTGTTGTCCGCCTCACTGATCGTGCGGCCCAGCGGATGCTGGTAGACGTCGCCGACCACGAAGTCCTCGTAGTAACGCCCCAGACCTGGTTCGTGGACGGTCACCGGCTGCTCCTGTTCACACGATCAGATTTCCCACGTTAGTAATCAGCTGTTTTCCGGGTCAATCGGCTGTGTGAGGAAAACGATCAGGCGCGGGCGGCCAGTTTCGAGACGACGTCCACGATGCGGGCGGCGCGTTCCACCTCGGCACGGTGGAACACCGGCCCCTCCGCGCGCGCGACCACCACGTGCAGCCCGGCCGTCAGCACGGGCAGCAGCATCAGCCGGTGTTCCTTGCCCTCCATGCTGATGGCCCGCGGCGGCGCCTCGGGCGGCTCGAACTCCGGCGGCGCCGCCAGCGAGGCATGCCGTACGGCGCCGTCGGCCACCGCCACCGACCACTCCGCCCCGCACAACCCCGGCAGCGCGTCCACCAGTGTGGCGAATCCGCGCGACGGCTCGGCGACCACGTGCATGAGCAGGTCGTAGTCGGGCGCCGAGCCGGGCACGTCCCTCGTCGGCCACACTCCCTCGATCCGCACGCCGGGCATGGACGACAACCGTTCGCGCACCTGCGCCGGGGTCACCGGCCCCGGCCAGGAGACGGTGAAGTCGTCCACGGCCCGCCCCGCCTCGCGTTCGAGGACGGTGACCTGGAGGATGTCGGCTCCCAGAGCACCCAACGACTTGGCGACCTGGCCGAGTCCTCCAGGCCGGTCCGGCAGCGACACCCTCAGTCGCAGCAGCATTGCGCCCCCTTTCCAGAGGCTCTCACAGTGCCGCGGAAAGATTTCAAGCACGTTCCACGGACATGTCGCACATGCTGCGCTTATATCCAAATATGCAGTGTTAAGTCGGGTTTGTCGATAAAGGGAGGTTGGAGTTTCCGCAGGTCATCCGTCACTCATCGGCGGGGCGTTCCTGCAGGACCCAGCCGTTGCCGTCGAGGTCGTTGAAGAACACGAACGAGTTCCACCGGCCGCCCCTGCCCTCGGCCAGGGCGCCGTCCTCGGTGTAGTTCTTGACGGCGCTGACCTCGACGCCGCGCCCGGCCAGCTCGGCCCGCGCGGCGTCGACGTCGGGCACCACGATCTGCAGCCCCTGCACGGCGCCGGGCTCGGTGCCGGTGGGGGCGCCGATGACGATCGAGCAGGCCGACCCCGGCGGGGTGAGCTGCACGATGCGTACGCCGCCACCCGTGCGGGTGTCGTGGTCCACGACGAACCCGAGCTGCTCGCTGTAGAAACGCTTCGCCTCATCCACATCGGCCACCGGAATCGGAACGACTTCGAGCTTCCAGTCCACCAGTGCTCCTTCCACGCGCGGTGAATCGTGCCTGTCACGAACGCGTCGAACGGGGTGTCGCGGATTCGACAGTTCAGCCGGCGGCCTCCCAGACGGCCTCGAACGCCTCGGCGGTGACCTCGGTCAGCTCCCAGATCTCCAGCGGCTGGTCGGTGAGGAAGCCGTGCTCGTCGTACAGGTGGCGCCACGAGTAGCGGTGGGCGACCCGGCCGTCCGGGCCCGCGCCGATCTCGACCTGCCGGACGGCCCAGTGCTCGCCGTCGCCCTCGACGCTCTCGAACAACCAGGCCCGGCCGTTGCCGCCGCCGAGATGCCAGTAGCGGCGCGGCGCGTCGGACTCGGCGAGCTGCCGCACCAGCGGCCTGCGAAGGTCTTCTTCCAGCACGCCGTTCACTCTAAAGGCTCAGTGCTGGAAGCCCAGTGCCGGAACCTCAGTGCCGGAACCTCAGTGCTGGAACGCCCCCGCGTCCGGGGCGCCGGTCAGCGGCCGGCCGGCGGCGTCCTTGGCGAAGTCCTTGCCGCCGTACCAGGAGTGGGTGAGGGGCACGCCGCGGTCGAGCGCCGGGGAGCCGGGGCGTACGCGCAGGTCGCTCGCAGAGGAGAAACGCGGGTCGGCCATGACGGACTTCGGCCCGAGCGCGAACCGCGCCGTGCGGCCCTTGTAGACGCCGCCGGCCTCGTCGGCGCCCTTGCCGTCCTCCCAGCCGGCCTGGCCGCCGACCACGATGACGTTGTTGCGCAGCTTGAGGATCGACGGCGCGCAGCCGTGGTGGCAGGACCAGCCGATGGTGTGGCGGCCCGGCAGGTGGACGGAGTTGTGCACGGCGACCGTGCCCTTGACCGGGCCGACGATGTGGCGCGGGCCGCGGGTGATGAGGAACGAGCCGCGGCTGCGCGTCGAGGTGACGACGTTGAAGGCGAAGACGTTGCCGGAGGCGGTCTTGCCCTTCTTCGCGCCGAGTTCGGTGAAGGTCTCGTTGTTCCCGGCGGTGTTGTGGGTGATGCGGTTGCGGTCGCCGTTGTAGACCTCGACCGCCGCGCCGTCGAAGCCGTAGTCCTTGCTCCTGGCGAAGCTGCCGGTGATGGTGTTGCCGGTCACCACGTTGTCGTCTCCGTTGAGCAGCACGCCGAACGCGCCGGAGTCGTTGTCGCCGCCCTCGTCGTTGACGCTCATCCGGTTGTTGTCGGCCAGGACGCTGTCACGCACGGTGTTGCGCGAGCCGGAGTAGGTGACGTGGACGCCGGCGATGTTGCGGTCGGCGTGCACGCCGGCCAGCTCGTTCTGGTCGCCGTCGAGCCGGAAGCCGGCCCAGCCGCAGCCCGAGGCGCGCAGCCCGCTGACGCGCCAGTGGTTCCCCTTGACGATCACGCAGTCGTCGTCCGCGCCGCTGATCCTCGCCAGGGGGCCGGCGCCGTACGACTTGATCACGATGGGCCGGGCGGCGGTGCCGCTGGCCTCCAGGGTGAGCGGGCCGGTGAAGGCGCTGCCGCGCTTGAACGCGACCGTGTCACCGGGCTTCAGGTCGGCGGCGTTGACGGGGGCGAGGGTCTTCCACGCGGTGCCGGCGCCCGTGCCGGCCGCCGCGTCGTCCCCGGCCCGGGAGTCGACGTAGTAGGTCGTGCCCGCTTCGGCGTGCGTCTGTGCCTGGGCCACTGACGGAACGGCGGGAAGGAGCGAGGCGACCACGGCCACGGACAGCAACCTCATGCGAGCACACCACTATCCAGTTGCGTCGAACGGAATTCGGTAGTCGCCCACCGTAGCGTGATCGCCCGATGACGCGCCACACATCCGCGAAGCTCCACCCGCATGATGGCGCCTTTGTCAAGCCCTTCGGCAAAGGTCCGGAAAAGGAGACGGCATGGCCCCCCTGCAACTTTCCGCAACTTGCACTTGACCTTTCGCCGAGGAAAGGGCGATCCTGCACCAGACCACCACCCGACAACTCGGGTCATCCGGGGAAGGACAACCATGCTCGGCAACGACGACTGGTGGCGGGACGCCGTCGTGTACCAGGTGTACCCTCGCAGCTTCGCCGACGCCGACGGCGACGGGACGGGCGATCTGGAGGGCGTGCGCGAGCGGCTCGGCTATCTCGCCGACCTGGGCGTCGACGCCATCTGGCTGAGCCCCTTCTACACCTCCCCGATGGCCGACGGCGGCTACGACGTGGCCGACTACCGCGACGTCGACCCGATCTTCGGCACGCTCGCCGACTTCGACGCGCTCGTCGCCGAGGCCCACGGCAAGGGCATCAGGGTCATCGTCGACCTGGTGCCGAACCACTCCTCCGACCAGCACCCGTGGTTCCAGGAGGCGCTGCGCGGGGAGCGCCGCGACCGCTACGTCTTCCGTGACAAGCCCAACGACTGGGAGTCGATCTTCGGCGGTCCGGCCTGGACGCAGGTCGCCGACGGGCAGTGGTACCTGCACCTGTTCGCGCCCGAGCAGCCCGACCTCAACTGGGAGCACCCGGAGGTGCGCGCCGAGTTCCGCGACATCCTGAGCTTCTGGCTGGACCGGGGCGTCGACGGCTTCCGCGTCGACGTGGCGCACGGCATGATCAAGGCCGACGGGCTGCCCGACGTGGGCGTGAAGGAGGGCCCGCAGGCCGAGATGCTGGGCGACGAGATCGTCCCGTACTTCGACCAGGACGGCGTGCACGACATCTACCGCGAGTGGCGGCCGATCCTCGACTCCTACCCGGGCGGGCGCATGGCGGTGGCGGAGGCGTGGGTCTCCTCGCCCGAGCGGCTGGCCCGCTACGTCGGCCCCGACGAGCTGCACCAGGCGTTCAACTTCGAGTTCATGATGGCCGACTTCCACGCCAAGTCGTTCCGCACGGTCATCGAGAAGTCGCTCAAGGAGGCCGAGCTGGTGGGCGCGCCCACCACGTGGGTGCTGTCCAACCATGACAAGCCGCGCCACGTCACCCGCCACGGCGGCCTGGCCAGGGCCCGGGCGGCCACCCTGCTGATGCTGGCGCTGCCCGGCTCGGCCTACCTCTACAACGGCGAGGAACTGGGGCTGCCCGAGGTGCTCGACCTGCCCGACGAGCTGCGCCAGGACCCGGCGTTCAAGCGCCGCGGCGAGAGCCGCGACGGCTGCCGGGTGCCGATCCCGTGGACGTCGTCCGGCGACCTCGGCTGGCGCGACCCGTGGCTGCCGATCCCGCCGGCGTGGGCGTCGTTGTCGGCCGAGGCCCAGGAGGACGACCCCGATTCGACGCTGAACCTCTACCGGGCCGCGCTGCGGCTGCGCAAGCGGCATCCGGCGCTCGGCGGCGGCACGCTGACGTGGCTCGACTCCCCCAGGGACGTGCTGATGATCGAACGCGATCCGGGGCTGGTCGTCGTGCTCAACACGGGTGAGGAGCCGGTGAGCGTGCCCGGCGAGGTGCTGCTGGCCAGCGGGCCGCTGACCGACGACGGCGCAATTCCACCAGACACCGCCGTCTGGGTACAACGCTGACGATTGGTCGAAACTTTTCCTTTACCGGACAAATACCTGCAATTACGCTCGGTAACCTCGGGGGGTGGCACCCCGGTGGGCCCGGTCCCTGCGCGTACGCGTCACCCTCATCGCGACGGCCGTCGCCGCCCTCGTGCTCATCCCCGTGGGCGTCGGCGGCATCGCCGTGTCCCGGACCCTGGTGACGGCCAGCGTCTACAGCGAGACCCGTGACACCGCCGAACGCGTCGCCTTCGAGATGCGCGGCGGCGCGCTCCCCCTGGGCTCGTCCATCCCGGTGCCGAACCCGAACGTCGACCTCATCCAGGTCGTCGCACCCGACGGCCGGTTCCTGTCGACGAGCGACGCGGCCAGGAACATGCCGCCGCTCAGCGACGTGCGCCCCGGCCCCCGCCACCGCGTGGTCAACACCACGAACTGCCTGCCCACCGAGTGCGTGCACCTGACGGCGGTCCGGGTCTCCATGGGCGCCGACTCCCCCGTCGTCTACGCCGGCCGCAGGACGCCCGAGATGCTCGCCACCCGGGTCGTCGACGTCGTCGTGTACGCGGAGATCGCCGTCCTCATCGCGCTGGCCGGCTGGGCCACGTGGCTGATCACCGGCCGGGCGCTGCGGCCGGTGCGGATCATGCGCGGCGAGCTGGACGCCGTGCACGCCGGCGACCTGAGCCGCCGGGTCACCCAGCCGCCCGGCGACGACGAGGTGGCCCAGCTCGCCCGGTCCGTCAACGGCACGCTGGAGCGGCTCGAACGCTCCGCCGAGCAGCAGCGCCGCTTCGCCTCCGACGCCTCCCACGAGCTGCGCACGCCGATCGCCGGGCTGCGCGCCCAACTGGAGAGCGCCCAGCTCTATCCGGACGACACCGACCTGCAGAAGCTGGTGGACAGCGCGCTGCGCGACACCGACCGGCTGGAGGCCATCATCACGGACCTGTTGCTGCTGGCCAGGATCGGCTCGCGGGTGGACGCGGCCAGGGAGCGCATCGACCTGGCCGGCCTCGTGCGGGCGGAGCTGAAGGTCAGGAACGACAAGCTGCCCGTGCGGGTGGACCTTGAGCAGGGCGTGGTCGTCGACGGCGTACGGCTCCAGCTGGCCCGCGTCCTGACGAACCTGCTGGACAACGCCCAGCGGCACGCCGAGCACACGGTGAGGGTGACGGTCGGCAGGGAGGGCGGCCAGGCGGTGCTGGCGGTGGAGAACGACGGCGTGGAGATCGCGGTGGAGGACCGCGAGCGCATCTTCGAACGCTTCACCCGCCTGGACGCCGCCCGCAGCCGCGACACCGGCGGCACCGGGCTGGGCCTGGCCATCGCCCGCGACGTCGTCCAGGCGCACCGCGGCCACATCTGCGTGGAGGACTACAGGGGCGGCGCCCGCTTCGTCCTGCGCCTGCCCATCGCCCCGCCGGACGACGACTCGTGAACACTCCGCCCGGCACGACGGCGGAGCCGGGAGATCCCGGCCCCGCCGCGAAAACCCCGCCCCGCTCAGGCGGGCGTCATCTCCTTGGCCGGCTCGCGCGGCTCCGGCTCGTCGTCGTCGAGCAGCGTCGCCTCGTCGAACGGCGCCCGCCCGGCGAGCACCTGCCCGGCGCGCTCCCGGTCGAACTCGCCGGTCCAGGTGCCCACGAGCACGGCCGCCACGGCGTTGCCGGCGAAGTTCGTCAGCGCCCGCGCCTCGGACATGAACCGGTCGATGCCCACGATGAGGCCGACGCCGTCGACCAGCTCGGGCCGGTGCGCCTGCAGGCCGCCCGCCAGCGTGGCCAGGCCCGCGCCGGTCACGCCCGCCGCGCCCTTGGAGGCGATCATCATGAACA
Source organism: Nonomuraea aridisoli (assembly GCF_003236395.1). Taxonomy (GTDB): domain Bacteria; phylum Actinomycetota; class Actinomycetes; order Streptosporangiales; family Streptosporangiaceae; genus Nonomuraea; species Nonomuraea aridisoli. The sequence continues at coordinate 21,978 of NZ_POUD01000012.1, forward strand.
GCAGCAGCGCGAGCTGCTCCCCGAACTCCAGCGGCGACCCGGTGGCCGTGGCGATGAACAGCGTGGCCATGGTGAGGTAGATGGCCGTGCCGTCGAGGTTGAACGAGTAGCCGGTCGGCACGGTGATGCCGGCCACCGCCTTGCTCACGCCCAGGTGCTCCATCTTGGCGATGAGCCGCGGCAGCGCCGTCTCCGACGACGAGGTGGACAGGATGAGCAGGAACTCGCGGCCCAGGTAGCGCAGCAGCGACCACAGGTTGATCCGGGCGACCGCCCACAGGATCGCGCCCAGCACCACGCCGACGAACAGCACGCACGTCACGTAGAAGGCGACCATGATGATGGCCAGGCTCTTGAGCGCCTCGATGCCGGTGGCGCCCACGACCGCGGCCATCGCGCCGAACGCGCCCACCGGGGCGGCCCACATGATCATGGCGAGGATGCGGAACACGAGTCGCTGCAGGTGCTCGATGCCGCGCAGGATCGGCTCGCCCTTCGGCCCCATGGACTGCAGCGCGAACCCGGCCAGCAGCGCCACGAGCAGCGCCTGCAGCACCGAGCCCTCGGTGAGCGACGACAGCAGCGTCTCGGGGATGATGCCGAGCAGGAAGTCGACCGTGCTGGCCTCCCCGCCCTCGGCCGCGGCCGTCTCCGCCGCCTGCCGGGCGCTGTCGGTCAGCTGCAGCCCCGCCCCGGGGTCGATGAGGTTGCCGACGAGCAGGCCGATGATCAGCGCTACCGTGGACATGACGATGAAGTAGCCGAGGGCGAGCCCCCCGACCTTGCCGACCTTGGCGGCCTGGCGCACCGAGCCGACGCCGAGCACGATGGTGCAGAAGATGATGGGGCCGATCACCATCTGGATCAACGCGACGAAGCCGGTGCCCAGCGGCTTGAGGGCCGTGCCGACGTCCGGCCACAGGAAGCCGACCATGATGCCGAGCAGGACCGCCACGATGACGGCCAGGTAGAGATATCGGGTGCGATCACGCATGGCACTGTCTTTCAGCAGGTTTTGGAGGGACCTTCTGATGTGCGACTATGCGCCTCACGAGTGATGCAGGTCACCATTGCGTAAGTTTCGTTCACGGAGAGGTCCAGAGATGCGGCGCTGGAGCCTGGCGGGCCAGATGCTGGTGCTGCAGTTGCTCGTGGTCGCCGTCACGGCCACGGGCGGCGCGGCGCTGGCGCTGGTGCAGGCCCACGAGTTGCTGACCGAGGAGGCGGGCGCCACGGCGCGGGCCGTGGCGGTCAGCGTGGCGGCCTCGCCCGACGTGGCGGACGCCCTCGACGACCCCGACCCGAGCGCGCGCCTGCAGCCGTACGCCGAACGGGTGCGCCTGGCCACGGGTGTCGACTTCATCACGATCATGCGGACCGACGGCACCCGCTACACCCATCCGAACCCGGCCGAGATCGGCCGCCGCTTCCTCGGGCACACCGGGCGGGCGCTGGCCGGCGAGACGTTCAGCGAGACCTACACCGGCACGCTCGGCCCCTCCAAGCGCGTGGTCACCCCGGTCGTGGCCGGCGGGCAGGTTCGGGCGCTGGTCAGCGCCGGCATCACGATCGACCGGATCAGCGCCCGGCTGCGCGACCGGCTCGCCTGGGGCGGGGTGATCGTGGCGCTCGCGCTGGGTCTGGGCGTGGCGGGCACGTGGCTGGTCACCGCGCGGCTGCGCCGCCAGACGCACGGGCTGGGCCCGGTCGAGCTGGGCCGCATCCACGAGCACCACGACGCGGTCCTGCACGCCGTCCGCGAGGGCCTGCTGCTCGTCGGCAGGGACGGCCGGCTGACGCTCTGCAACGACGCCGCCCGGCACCTGCTCGCCCTGCCCGCCGACGCCGAGGGCCGCCACGTGGCCGAGCTGGGCCTGGCCCCGCTCGCCGAGGGGGTGCTCCGCGGCGAGGAGGAGCAGGTGCATCTGGTCGGTGACCGGGTGCTGGCGGTCGGCACCGCGCCGAGCCGGCTCGGCACCGTGGTCACCGTGCGTGACCACACGGAGCTGCAGGCGTTGACCGGCCAGCTCGACGCCGAGCGCGGTTTCGCCGAGTCGCTGCGCTCGGCCGCGCACGAGGCGGCCAACCGGCTGCACACCGTCATCACGCTCGTGGAGCTGGGCCGTACCGAGCAGGCGGTCGCGCTGGGCACGGCCGAGTTGCGGGCCGCCCAGGAGCTGACCGACCGCGTGGTCGGCTCCGTACGCGAGCCGGTGCTGGCGGCGCTGCTGCTGGGCAAGAGCGCCGAGGCGGCCGAGCGCGGCGGCGAGCTGGTGATCAGCGAGGACAGCGAGCTCGACGATCTCGGCCTCGACCCGCGCGAGCTGGTCACCATCGTGGGCAACCTGATCGACAACGCGATCGACGCGGCCGGCCGGGTGGAGGTGCACCTCAGCGGCGACGAGCACGGCGTGGTGATCCGGGTGGCCGACGACGGGCCGGGCCTGACCGACCCGGCGGCGTTCGAGAGGGGCTGGACGACCAAGGGCGACGGCCACGGGCTCGGCCTGGCGCTCGTCGGGCAGGCGGTGCGGCGGCTCGGCGGCACCATCGACGTGGCGGGGTCGGAGTTCACCGTGCGCTTGCCCGTTCGGGAGCCGGCCAGATGATCCCTGAGCAGATCAGCGTACTGGTGGTGGAGGACGAGGAGATCACCGCCGAGGCCAACCGCATCTACGTCGAACGGGTGCCGGGCTTCGAGGTGGCCGGGGTGGTCAGGTCCGGCGGGGAGGCGCTGCGCTTCCTGCGCCGCCGGCCGGTCGACCTCCTGCTGCTCGACCTCAACCTGCCCGACATGCACGGCCTGGAGGTGTGCCGGGCGGTGCGGGCGGGCGGCCTCATGTGCGACGTCATCGCCGTCACCTCCGCGCGCGACCTGGCCATGGTGCGCTCGGCGGTGTCGCTCGGGGTCTCGCAGTATCTGCTCAAGCCGTTCACGTACGCGACACTGGCCGAGAAGCTGCAGCGTTACGCCCGGTTCAAGGACGAGGCGGGCCTCGCGGTCGGGCAGGGCGACGTGGACCGGGTGCTCGGCACCCTGCGGGGCAGCTCCGAGCTGCCCAAAGGCATGTCGCGCGACACCCTCGACGCGGTCGCCGCGCGGCTGCGCGAGCACCCGCACGGGATGGCGGCGCAGGGCGTGGCCGACGTGGTCGGGGTGTCGAGGGTGACGGCCCGCCGCTACCTGGAATACCTGGTGGAGCTGGGGATGGCGGTGCGCGTCCCGAGGTACGGCGGGGTGGGCCGGCCAGAGTTGCTCTACCGGATCCCCATGGAAAGTTAATGACGGTGACGCTGGCCGTTCAATCCGGCCATCTAGCTTCTGGGTGCTATCCGATGCGTTTGAGGAGAAACACCTTGCGAGTCCTGGCCGTAGTTCCCGCCCGCGGAGGTTCGGCGGGCGTACCCCTGAAGAACCTCGCCCTGGTCGGGGGCGTCCCGCTGGTCACCAGGGCGGTGCGCGCCTGTCTGCGCGCCGAACTGGTCGACGAGGTCGTGGTGAGCACCGACCACGCCGGGATCGCCGAGACCGCCAGGCAGGCCGGCGCCACCGTCGTCGAGCGTCCCGAGGAGCTCAGCGGCCCCACCGCCTCCAGCGAGTCGGCCGTGCTGCACGCGCTCGACGCGCTCGGCGCCGACCCCGAGGTGGTCGTGCTGGTGCAGGCCACGAGCGCGTTCATCGACCCGGAGGACCTGACGTCCGCGGTGCGCAAGGTGCTGGACGGCGAGGCCGACTCGGTCGTGTCCGGGCTGCCCACGCACGAGTTCCTGTGGACGGCCGCCGGCGCCGGCGTCAACCACGACCCGGCCGTCAGGAAGCGCCGCCAGGAGCTCGAGCCGCAGTTCCGCGAGAACGGCGCCTTCTACGTCATGCGCACCTCCGGCCTGCGCGAGCACGGCCGCCGCTTCTTCGGCACGATCGCCGTGCAGCCGGTGCCGCCGCAGCACGCCGTCGAGATCGACCGGCCGGAGGACCTCGAGCTGGTGCGCGCGCTGGCCCCGTTCGTCGACAAGCCCGAGCCGATCGACGTGGACGCCGTCGTCACCGACTTCGACGGCGTGCACACCGACGACCGCGCCTACGTCGACTCCGACGGCCGCGAGATGGTCCTGGTCAGCCGCTCCGACGGGATGGGCGTCTCGCTGCTGAAGCGCTCCGGGGTGAAGGTGCTGGTCATGTCGACCGAGCAGAACCCGGTGGTGGCCGCCCGCGCGCTCAAGCTCGGCGTGCCGGTGCTGCAGGGGCTGTCCGACAAGCGCACCGCGCTGCGCGAGTGGCTGCGGATCGAGGGCCTCGACCCGGCCCGCGTCGCCTACGTCGGCAACGACGTCAACGACCTGGGCGCGATGGGCGAGGTCGGCTGGCCGGTGGCCACGCCCGACGCCCACCCGAAGGCGCGCGCCGCGGCCCGCGTGGTGCTGACCAGGCCCGGCGGGTCCGGCGCGGTGCGCGAGCTGTGCGACCGCGTGCTGGCCGCCCGTCCCGAGGCGGCCGCGACGCCGGTCGCCACGGCGTCCGGCACGGTCACCCCGGCGGCGCCGGTCCGCACCCGGCCCCGCTTCGCGCCGGTCGCGATCGGCGACGTGCTGGTGGGCGACGGCGAGCCGGTGTACGTCATCGGCGAGATCGGCATCAACCACAACGGCGACCTCGACATCGCCCGCCGCCTCATCGACGTGGCCGCCGACGCCGGCTGCCAGGCGGTCAAGTTCCAGAAGCGCACCCCCGCGATCTGCGTGCCCGAGGAGCAGAAGGGCCAGATCCGGCAGACGCCGTGGGGCGAGATGACGTACCTGGAGTACAAGGAGCGCACCGAGTTCGGCCGCGACGAGTACCGGCAGATCGCGAAATACTGCGACGAGCGCGGCCTGCACTGGTTCGCCTCGCCGTGGGACGTCCCCTCCGTGGAGTTCCTGGAGGAGATGGACGTGCTGGTGCACAAGGTGGCCTCGGCCAGCATCGCCGACCACGAGCTGCTGCGCGCCCTGGCCGCCACCGGCAAGCCGATCATCCTGTCGACCGGCATGTCCACGCTGTCGGAGATCGACCGGGCGGTCGAGATCCTCGGCACCGACAGGCTGATCATGATGCACGCGACGTCCACGTACCCGCTGCCTCCCGAGGAGGCCAACCTGCGCACGATCACCACGCTCAAGGAGCGCTACGGCGTCCCGGTCGGCTACTCCGGCCACGAGCGCGGCCTGCAGATCTCGCTGGCCGCGGTCACGCTCGGCGCGGTCACCGTGGAGCGGCACATCACCCTCGACCGCACGATGTGGGGCTCCGACCACGCCGCCTCGTTGGAGCCGTCCGGCCTGGAGCACCTGGTACGCGACATCCGCATCATCGAGCAGGCCATGGGCGACGGCGTCAAGCGCGTCTTCCCCGGCGAGGAGGCTCCGAAGGCCCGCCTTCGCCGGGTGACCGCCTAGTCACGTCGTAACCCCTGGAGAAACCTACCTTGACCACCCTCTCGGTCGTCGTGCCGGTGCGGGACGGCGAGCGCTACATCGCCGACGCGCTCACCTCGCTGTGCCGCAACGCCCGGCACGACTTCGAGTTCATCGTCGTGGACGACGGGTCCGTGGACGGCACCGGCGAGGTCATCGCCGACTTCGCCGGTGACCTGCCCGGTCTGACCGTGGTGCGCAACCCCTCCCCCGTGGGGCTGGCGGACGCGCGCAACGCGGGCCTGTCGGCCGCGACCGGCCGGTACGTCACGTTCATGGACGGCGACGACTGGCTCGCCCCCGGTTACCTGACACGGCTCGTCGAGGCCATCGACGGGCTCGGCTGCGACTTCGTCCGCGCCGACCACGTGCAGGTCGAGGGCCGCAAGCGGGTCGTGCACCGCGCCCCGGCGGCGCGGCGCGGCGCGGTGCTCGACCCCCGCGACGCCATCCTGCCCGCCGACGTGCGCACCATGGTGGACTACCCGTACGCCTGGGCGGGGATCTACCGGCGCTCGCTCGGCGACCTGCTGTGTTTCCCCGGCTCGCTGCACACGGCCGAGGACCGGCCGTGGATCTGGCGGCTGCACCAGGAGGCCGCCTCGTTCGCGGTGGTGTCGATGGCCGGGGTGTTCTACCGGCGGTTGGTCGCGGGGTCGCTCACCCAGGTGGGCGACGAGCGCCAGCTGCACTTCTTCGACGCCTTCGAGCTGGTCTTCAAGGACGTGGACCCGCGCTTCCTGCCCAAGGCGGTGCGGAACTTCTGCGCGCTGCTCGCCCACCACCTGGAGCTCGGCGACCGGTTCACGCCGGAGCTGCGCGCCGCCTTCGAGGAGCGCGGCGCGCAGATGGTGCGCGCGCTGCCGGCGGAGCTGGTGGCCGACTCGGTCGCGCGGATGCCCGTCGAACGTGCGGACGCGTTGCGGCCGCTGCTGCCCGACCTGCCCCCCAGCCCGCATGTCCGGGTCCGCCGGGACCGGGAGGAGACGTAAATGAAGGTCTTCTACGCCTCGACGTTGTTCGGGGTGATGTCGCTGGCGGCCGCCATCGACGACGGACGGTTCGGCGACGGCCGCCGCGTGCTGATCGTGTCGAACAACGCGACCGTCCCCGAGGTGGCGACGCCGCTGGAGCAGACCCCCGGCTTCGCCGTGCTGCGCTCGCGCTTCGACGAGGTGCGATCCTGGAACGAGCTCATCGCGCCGCTCCACCCGTCGGACTGGCGGGCGCGCGTCATCGAGGTGCCGATGATCGAGCGGCTGCTGCGCTCGGTGTGGGCGCTGGAGGACGTCGAGGAGCTGGTGCTGGAGTCGATCGCGGTGGCGCCGGCCCGCACGATCGCGGGGCTGGTGCGCGACTGCCCGATCTCGGTCTACTCCGACGGGCTGATGAGCTACGGCCCCACCCGTGACCCGCTGCCCCTCGAGATCTTCCGCCGCGTCGAGCGGCTCCTGCACCTGGGCCTCGTGCCGGACCTGACGCCGCTGCTGCTCAGCGAGTACGGCGTCGCCCCCGAGGTGCTGCCCGCCGAACGGTTCCTGGCGATCGTGCACGAGGTCACCGCGACCGCCCCCGACATGCTGGCCGGGCAGGCGCTCATCCTCGGCCAGTACCTGTCGGCGCTCGACATCGTGACGCCGGAGGAGGAGGCCGGGCTGCACGAGACGATGCTCGGGGCGCTGGCCGCCCGCGGCTACACCAGCGTCGTCTTCAAGCCGCACCCGGCCGCCGGGCGCCGGCACGCGCAGCTCATGCGGGCGGCGGCCGACCGGATCGGGGTGCGGCTGGCGGTGGCCGGGGAGAGCGTGCCGGCCGAGGTGTGCTTCGCCGCGCTGCGGCCCGAGCTGGTCACCGGCTGCTTCTCGACCGCGCTGGTGACGGCCCAGCGCTTCTTCGGGCTGCCGGTGGCCTCGTACGGCACCGAGCTGGTGCTGGAGCGGCTGACGCCGTACGAGAACAGCAACCGGATCCCGGTCACGATCGTCGACGCCCTGCTGCCCCGGCTGTCGGCCGAGGGGCACATCGACCGGCCGCCGGCCGTGGACCTGCCCGCGCTCGTACGCGCGGTCGGCTACTGCATGCAGGCCGACGCCTACCCGGACCTGCGGCCGGCGGAGATCGCGTTCGATCCGCGCTACTTCAAGCGCAAGCGCCTGGAGGCGCTCGGCTTCGCCGTCCCGGCGGCGGCCAAGGCCGAGCCGAAGCCCAAGCCCGGCGCGCTCACCAGGATCGGCAGGAAGCTCAGGTCAGCGCTTTGAGGTAGCGGCGCACGCGGCGCTTGGCCCGGTATCCCACCCGCAACATCTTCGGCGGGACCTCCACCCGGAGCCGGGCCCTGCGTCGCGCGCCCGCGTGCTCGGGCCCGTCGAGCAGCGACCTGGCCGGCGTGCGCGAGTGGGAGATCACCAGTCCGTTGAGCAGCCCCGTCCAGTCGCTGCGCTCGGCGGGGTGGAAGTAGTTGGCGGCGCACCAGGCCGGCGAGGCGGTGTGGAACCTGCCGGCGGCCAGGTCGTCGAGGGTGCCGAGCAGGCCGCTGTCCTCGAAGACCAGGTTGATCATCTCGGCGTTCACGCCGAAGTCGCCGAGCACCAGCGTCGGCACGCCGAGCGCGATCGCCTCCAGCGCGGCCGTGGAGCTGACCGTGACGAACCCGGCCGCCCGCGTGAGCTGGTCGTGCATCGACCCGGTGGCGAACTCCACCCGGCCCGGCTCGCCCATCTCCCGCCACAGCCGCTGGTAGTGGAAGCGTTCCTTGTGGGTCTGGCGCTCGTCCTCCAGGGCGCGCAGCTTGACCACGACGTCGAGGTCGGGGCGGGCGGCGGCCAGGTCGGCGAGCACGCGCAGGATGCTCTCGCGCTGCTCGCGCTGGCGCGGCACCTTGGCCTGGGTGGCGAACACCACCCGGTCGCCACCGCGCGCCGGCGCCTCGAAGGCGGGGCCCGCGGGACGCAGGAACGGCAGCCGGGCCAGGCCCACCGCCCCTCCCCCGCCGAGCCGGGCGGCGATCTCGGAGAACTCCGCCACCTCGCGCTCGCTGTGCACCACGAACAGGTCGCAGCCGCTGCGGAACAACCACGCCTTCTCCGTCGCGGGCACCGAGATGCCGGGCAGCCCGCTGACGAACACCGGCCGCGGCCGGAGATCGGCCAGCACCTCGGCCACCAGGATGTCCACGACCGGGCCCGTGCAGGCCACGAGGATCACGTCGGGCCTGGTCCGTTCGGCCAGCCGCCGCACGGAACGGGCCGACAACACGGGCGGCGCCGGGCGCCCCTGCACGGCGGCGGCGATCTGCTCCCCCGAGGGGGCGATCGGCGTGCGCACCACGGCCAGCTCCGTCACGCAGCCCGGGGGCAGGTCACCGAGCAGGCAGGCCGCCCACTTCAAGTACGAGTCGGAGTCGGCGACCGCCAGCACTCTCACCCAGACACTCCAGTCAAATGCGATCGCAGGGCGGGGGCCGCCCTGCTGGTCCACCAGTCATCGGGAACGTCCACGGGCTCGACGGCGACGCCGCGCGGGCTGAGCAGCACCCGCAGCGAGGTGATCGCGGTCGAGGGCAGGCTGAGCACGCGCTGCCCGGCGTCGAGGCCGCGCAGCGTCAGCTCGGCGGGCGCGCCGGCGTCGTGGACGGTGATGCCGGGACGCTCCCGGATCAGCGCGACGTCCACGGGGTCCTCGCGGCGGTGCGGGTAGTACGCCAGCGGCTCGCGCGCGGCCAGGTCGGTCAGCCAGCGCAGGTAATGGTCGCGGTGCACCAGGCCGTTGCGGACGAGCGAGGTGCCGAGCACGACCGTGCGCTCGGCAGGGCCTTCGGCGCTCGGCGGCTGGGCGCGCAACCAGGCGAAGTCGTGCCGGACGAGCTCGACGCCGGCCCGGCGGACGGCCGCCTCCAGCTCGGCCTCCACCGGCAGGGCGGTGAAGACCGACACCCTGCTCGCGCGCAGCCGCAGCGCGGCGGCCAGGCCCAGCGCGGCGCGCATCCGGCTGGCTTCGGCGCGGGCGCGCAGCAGCGGCCGGTACGGGCCGTCCGCGATCAGCTCCAGCAGCCGCAGCGTGGCCAGCCCGTCGTCCACGATGACGACACGGCCGGGCCTGGACAGCAGCCAGCGCAGCTGGACCCGGCCGGAGAAGGCGTCGCCGAAGGCCTGCACGTGCCGGGGCATGCGCTCGCGCGGCTCGGTCAGCACCAGTCCCTCGGGCAGCCCGAGGCGGCGCAGCTCACGCCGCGTGGCCTTCAGAGGGCGCAGGCCCGCGCGCGGCACGATGGCCGTCACGGGGCCGAGCACCCCGGCATGGTGGGCCTCGACGGCGCACAGCATCTGGAGCGGGGACTCCACCCAGGCCGACGCCTGTTCGACCACTCCTGCCCTCCAGTCGATGGCCCGTTCACGACCGCTTCAAGGTAGCCCCACCGCCTTAAGCGGCCAGAAACGCGACGTGAACAATGGAGGGTATGAATTCGCTGCTGCTGAACACCGACGGCGTCCAGATCCCGCAGCTGGGCTACGGCGTCTGGCAGGTCCCCGCCGACGAGGCCGAGCACGCCGTCGGCCTCGCCCTTCAGGCCGGCTACCGGCACGTCGACACCGCCGCCGCCTACGGCAACGAGGAGGGCGTCGGTCGCGCGGTGCGCGCGTGCGGGCGGCCGCGCGAGAAGGTGTTCGTCACGACGAAGCTGTGGAACTCCGACCACGACCGGGCCGAGGCAGCCTTCGACGAGAGCCTGGAACGGCTCGGCCTCGACTACGTCGATCTCTTCCTCATCCACTGGCCGGTGCCGGCCCAGGACAAGTACGTCCAGGCCTGGCGGGCCCTGGAGAAGATCTACCGTGACGGGCGCGCCAGGGCCATCGGGACCTCCAACTTCACGATCGAGACCCTCACCCGGCTCATGAACGAGACGGACATCACGCCGTCCATCAACCAGATCGAGCTCCACCCGTACTTCCAGCAGCGCGAGATGCGGGCCTTCCAGGAGGCCAACGGCATCCTGACGGAGGCGTGGAGCCCGCTCGGCTCGGGCCGCGGATTGCTGGCGGACCCGGCACTGGAGGTGCTGTCGCGCAAGTGCGGCAGGACCCCCGCGCAGATCGTGATCCGCTGGCACCTGCAGCTGGGCCACGTCGTCATCCCCAAGTCCGTGACCCCCGCCCGGATCAAGGAGAACATCGGCGTCTTCGACTTCGTCCTCGACCAGGAGGACATGGCCGTCATCAGCGCGATGAACCGCGGTCAGCGCCTCGGGGCCGATCCCGGCACCTTCAACATGACCTGATTTTTACCTCAGGATACGATTTCCCGCGTGCGAGACTTCACGTGGGGAATTGCGGCGACCGGCGGCATCGCCCGCACCGTGGGCGCGGCCATCGTGGCGGAGCCGGGGATGCGGGTGGCCGCCGTAGGCTCCCGCGACCTCGGGCGTGCCCAGGCCCTGGCCGCCGAGCTGGGGGCGGAGTCGGCGTACGGCTCCTACGAGCAGCTCTGCGCCGACCCGAACGTCGACGCGATCTACGTGGCGACGCCCCACGCCCAGCACCTGCAGGTGGCGGAGGCCGCGATCGCGGCGGGCAAGGCCGTGCTCTGCGAGAAGCCCCTGGCCGCCACCCTCGACGACGCCGAGAAGATGGTGCGCCTGGCCCGTGAGGCCGGTGTGTTCCTGATGGAGGCGATGTGGATGAGGTTCAACCCCCTCGTCCAGCGCCTCGCCGCCGACCCTCGCTTCGGCGAGATCCGCTCGGTGCAGGCGAGCTTCGGGTTCACGCTGCCGTACGACCCCGCGCACCGGTTGTGGGCGCCTGAGCTGGGCGGCGGCGCCCTGCTCGACCTCGGGATCTACCCCTTCGGGCTGGCCCAGGTGCTCATGGGCATGCCCACGGGGCTGCACGTCACCGGCTCCCTCGCCCCCAGCGGCGTTGACGCGGAGGCCGCCGGCGTATTGCTCTACCCCGGCGGCCGACACGCTCTCGTGGCCACCTCGTTGCTCGGGAATTACCCGAACCAGGCGTGTGTTGTGGGTACGCGAATGCGGGCGGACATCCCGGCTCCCTTCTGGGCGCCACAACGGATCGTCCTCTCCGGCCCCGACATGGAGCCGGAGGAGCACGTGCTCGATCCGGCGGACAACGGTTACGCCGGTGAGCTGCGCGAAGTCCGCGCCGCGACGGCCGAGGGCAGGACCGAATCCTCGATCATGCCCCTTGACGAATCCCTGGCCATGCTGGGGCTTCTGGCCGAGGCCCGCAGGCAGCTCGCCTGACGGGCGCTCCATGAGACGGAGCCGACCGGGGTGTTGCACAACCCCGGTGGCGCACACGGTCTCGTGGAAATCTCGTTGCCGGGGAATTACCCCGGGACGAGCCTGGTTGTACACATCGGACGCGGGAGCATCCCGGCGCTCTCCTGAGTGCCTCATCCGCGTCGCCGCAGGCCGTGGGCCCGATCGATTTCTCGATCTTGCGCCTTGACGAATCCCTTGCCATGACGGGGGTTCCGGCCGATGCTCAGAGGCTTTTCGCCTGACTGGGCCTTTATGGAGTTGTAATCCTCTTGCCCCATGTATTACCTTGTGGGGCATCTTGCGGCGAACGTCCGGTTTGTCCGGCGTTGTCCGACCATCGCACGACACATCACAGGATCGTCCTGTGACCGCTGAATCCGCCTTCGGGCGGAACCGGGGACCCAAGTCCTTCCGGGGCGAATCGGCACTTCGGTGCCGTAGGGCAGCTTCCACGCCCGAGCCCGTCAGCTAACCCGGTAAGCGGCATGGAAGCAAGGAGTAAACCCGCTCGATGGCCAAGCACCGTATTCTCGCTGTCTCGAAGAAGAACATCGCCCGTGCCGCTCTCGGCACCTCCGTCCTCGCCTCGGTCCTCGGCGGCACAGCCGTAGCGAACGCCGAAGCCACGACGACGCCGGTCAAGCCCGCCACCGCGGCCGTCACCGCCAACCACCCGGACAACGCCCATAAGGCGGCCGGGAAAAAGGCCCAAGAGACCAAGGTCAGCGTCACCGCGCAGCAGGTCCTGAGCCTGGCCGAGTCCCAGGTCGGCACCTCCGAGAACTCCGCCGGCGGCGGCACGCCGTACCAGAAGTGGTACGCTGCCTCCCAGCGCGCGGCCGAGACCATCGCCCGTGACGGCGGCAACCGCGCCGCTTACCTGAACGCCCCGTGGTGCGCGATGTTCGTCTCCTGGGTCGGCGAGCACTCCGGCGCCCGCCCGGCCGTCGGCTGGGACGCCTACACCGTCACCTACGCCAAGTGGTTCGAGAAGAACGACCGCTGGGGCACCGAGGTGCAGCCCGGCGCCGTGGTCTTCTTCTCCTGGAGCGGCAGCAAGGACCTCGACGCCATCAACCACGTCGGTTTCGTCGTGAAGGACAACGGCGACGGCACGATCTCCACGATCGAGGGCAACACCGGCAACGGCAAGGTCGAGGAGCGCGTCCGGCCGAAGTCGCAGGTCGTCGGCTACGGCTACCCGCAGTACGCCGCCTGACCGATCCCCTCCCCCTCCCCCACGCGAGCGCGTGTCCCCGTAACCCGGGGGCACGCGCTTCGCGCGTTCTCCGGACACCACGCGTTTTGGTGCGTATGAGAACGTATCGAATGAAAAGGTAGCGGAGTAGCATGCTCGCATGACCGCCGACGATCCTCGGAGCGCCTCGCGTGCGACCGGCCGCCCTGGTGACACCACGCCTTTCGCTCTCGGCCTGCTGCTGCGCCAGGCGCACTGGCGCGCGGCCACGGCGATGACGGAGGCGATTCGGCCGCTCGGCATCGAGTTGCGACATTTCGCGGTGATGATCGTGCTGGTCGACCGGGGCGCCACGGTGCAGCGGGACCTCGCGGCGGCGACCGGGTCGGACAGGGCGGGCATCATGCGCGTCGTGGACGATCTGGAACGCATGGGGCTCGCCGTGCGCAAGAGCGTCCCCGGGGACCGGCGCGTGCGATCTGTGGAGATCACCCCCAAGGGTCTCGAGCTCTTCGATGCCGCCCATGTGGCGGCGGAGCCGGCGGCCGAGCGCCTGGTCGGCCACATGGAGCCCGCCGAGGCCGAGCAACTGAGGGATCTGCTGACCCGGTTCGCCTACCCCTCGGGCGGCCAGGCATAGGCCTGGCCGTGCCGTCGGCCCTGTGAGCGTCTGCGGTTCGGCGCGTCCCCCTACACCCCTGTGACCTGTCACACCCTCCAGAAAGTATTGTTCGATACAATCGCGAATGATACAATCGCAGGTGAAACACAGTGGGAGAGCAGTTAGGGAGATGAGGATCGTGGACGTCTACCAGGCGGTCACGAGCCGGCGGGCGGTGCGGGGCTTCACCGACCAGCCCGTCCCGAGAGAGGTGCTGGAGCGCGTGCTGACCGCCGCGGCCCGGTCGCCGTCGGGATCGAACCTCCAGCCGTGGCACGTCTACGTGCTGACCGGAGAGCCGCTGGCCGAGCTCAAGAAGCGCGCGCTCCAGCGGGTCGCTTCGGGCGACGCCTGGGACGAGCGGGAGTACGAGATGTACCCGGCCGACCTGAAGTCCCCGTACCGCGAGCGGCGCTCCGCCTTCGGCCGGGAACGATACGGCGCGCTCGGCATCGCGCGCGAGGACTGGGAGGCGCGCCAGAGGGCCGCCGCCGCGAACTGGGACTTCTTCGGCGCGCCCGCCGCCCTGTTCTGCTACATCGACCGCGACATGGGTCCGCCGCAATGGGCCGACGTCGGCATGTACCTGCAGACCGTCATGCTGCTGCTGCGCGCCGAGGGGCTGCACAGCTGCCCGCAGATGGCGTGGTCGGTGTATCGCAAGACCGTCGCGGAGATCCTGCACCCGCCGGAAGGGCTCGTCCTCTTCTGCGGCGTGTCGATCGGCTTCGAGGACGTCACGACGGGTCACACCCGTAGCGGCCGCGCGCCGCTCGACGAGACGGTCACCTTCGTCGGGGACGCGGTCCGGCAAGCACATGCGGCGTGACGTCCTCCCACCCGAGGCTTCCACCCGAGGCGCCACCGGCGCGAGCCGGCCGGAGCACCGGCATCCCTTCACCCTCATGAGGAGAGACATGACCGACCGGTTCCGCCTCGGCGGCGACCTGACGATCCACCGGCTCGGGTTCGGCGCCATGCGCCTGCCCCAGGGTGGCCCCGGTGCGCCCGTCCGGGACGCCGAGTCCGGGCGCGCCGTCCTGCGGCGGGCCGTCGCGCTCGGCGTGGACCACATCGACACCGCCGGTTTCTATCGCAGCCCGGACGGCTCGGTGCGGGCCAACACCCTCATCCGCGAAGCCCTGGCCCCGTACCCGGACACCCTGGTCATCGCGACCAAGGTCGGCCCGGTGTTCGGTCCGGGCGGTCCCCGCCAGGGCACCGCCGCCGAGCTCCGGTACCAGGTCGAAGCCGACCTGGAGAGCCTGGGCCTGGATCGCCTCGACCTCGTCTACCTGCGCGTCGGCACGACGGAACCCCCGCACGGCGAGTCGCTCGCCGAACGCTTCGAGGCGCTCGCCGCGCTGCGCGAGGAAGGCCTGATCCGCCACCTGGGCATCAGCAACGTCGATGCCGGCCATCTCGCCGAGGCCCGCGCGATCGCTCCTGTCGCGGCCGTCCAGAACAACCTGAGCATCGCCGACCGTGACGAGACGGCCGTCCTGGACGCCTGCGCGCGGGCCGGCATCGCCTTCGTCCCCTTCTTTCCCCTCGGTGGCGGAAAGACCGACATCGCCGACCCTCGCGTGGTCAAGGTCGCCGAACGGCACCGCGCCACCACCCGCCAGATCGCGCTGGCCTGGCTGCTGGCCCTGTCCCCGGTCACCGTGGCCATCCCGGGCACCGGTTCCGTGGCTCATCTGGAGGAGAACGTGACCGCCCGGTCGATCTCCCTCACCGAGGAGGACCTCGCCGATCTCGCGTGATCGGCCCCCACGGAGCGATCACGGCGACGACTTTGAACGACGAGTCCGCCGACGGCCCCGGGCGTACTCGAGGAACGAATCCGATCAGGCTCCGTGGTGAGAGAGGACGGACCATGAGGGTTATCTATCGCCGGAGACCGGCCGCGGACGCCGGTCCGCAGCCCATGGGTCTGCACGCCCTTCCCCGCCCCGTGGCGGTGGCGGTAGGGGGCGGGGGCGTTCTCGGGGCCGCGCAGGTCGGCGTCGGATACGCGCTGGAGCAGCGAGGCTTCGTCCCGGACCTGATCGTCGGAACCTCGGTGGGCGCCCTCAACGGAGCGATCGCAGCCGCCCACCCCGGCGGGGCCGCACCGTGGCTGGATCATGTGTGGACCCACGCCCGTCGCCGTGAGGTGTTCCCGCTGGGCTACCTCTCCTCGCGGGCCAGCGTCTTCGCCGACCGCGGCCTGCGCCGGCTGATCGCCCGTGCCGGGCTGCCGTCACGGATCGAGCACCTGGAGATCCCGTTCACCGCGGTGGCCATGGATCTGGCCACCGGCGCCCAGGTGCTGCTCGACCACGGAGATCTGGAGTCCGCGCTGCTGGCCAGCGCGGCGATCCCGGGCATCCTGCCCCCGGTGGAGCGGGACGGCCGGACGCTCATCGACGGCGGGGTCATCGCCTTCGTCCCGGTGCGGGCGGCCCTGCAGGCCGGGGCGGCCAGCGTGGTGGTGCTGTCGACCGGGCAGAAGGCCGGGCCGCCGCACCCGGCCGGCCCGCCCCGGCGGGCCGGCGCGGTCGCCGCCAGAGCAGGGCTGCTGATGTTGCACCAGCAGATCGAGCGCGACCTGCAGGAGGTGTCGCAACGGATCCCGACCATCGTGGTGCCGACCGGCATCGACAGCTGGCCCGCCCCGTGGGACTTCGGCCATTCCCAGCGGCTGATCGACACGGCGTCCCTCGCGGCGGGCCGTTTCCTCGACGGGCTGCACGTCAGCGGGCCCGGACTGTACCGGGCGGAGAACTCTCCCGCGCCGTCATGGGCGCCCTCGGGGGCCGGCCGATGAGCACCATCGCGTTCCTCAACCTCGCCATGCACGGGCACGTCAACCCGACGCTGCCGGTCGTGGCCGAGCTCGTCCGCCGTGGCCACCGGGTCACGTACCACACCTCGCCCGCGTTCTCGACGGAGATCGAGGGCACGGGGGCGACCGTGTGCCTCTACCCCGGTGGTGACCGGCCGCTGCCCGATCCGCCGATGCCGGTCACGATGCTGGACGGGCTCGCGCATGCCACTGTCGGCCTGCTGCCGCCCGTGCTGCGGGACCTTCGTGACGTACGGCCCGATCTGATCGTCCATGGCTCGGCCTGCCCTTGGGGCGCCGTCGCCGCCCGCGAGCTCGACGTGCCGGCGGCGTCGTTGTTCACCACGTTCGCGTTCGACCGGTCCGTGCCGAGCCCCACCCGCGCCTCGTGGGAACTGCTGGCCGCGGCGGCGGCCCGGCCCCGCGTGGTGCGGGGATACCTGCGGTCGCGGTGGGAGTTGTCCCGCCGCCACGACACCCGTGGGCTGCCCCTGCTCGACCTGGCGAACGTACGTCAGCCGCTCAACCTGGTCTTCACCTCCCGCGCGTTCCAGCCCGGCGTCGAAGCCTTCGGCCCGTCCTACCGGTTCGTCGGCCCGAGCCTCGGCGCCCGTCCGCCCGACCCGACGTTCCCGGCCGATCGCCTGGGAGCCCCGGTGTTGTACGTCTCGATGGGCACGGTGTTCGAGGCCGGCCCGCGTCTGTTGCGCGCCTTCGCCACCGCGCTGGCGCCCCTCGCCGGCACCGTCGTCGTCTCCACCGGACGGACCGATCCGGCCGCGCTCGGTCCGCTGCCGGACAACGTGCTCGCCCGCCGCTTCGTGCCGCAGCCGGAGGTCCTGTCCCGGGCCGCGCTGTTCGTCACCCACGGTGGCATGAACAGCGTCAACGAGGCCCTGCACGCCGGGGTGCCGATGCTGGTGGTCCCGCAGGGCGCGGATCAGCCGCTGACGGCCCGGCGGATCGCCGAGCTGGGCGCGGGCCTGTCGATCCGTGCCCAGGACGCCGCCGCGGAACCGGTGCGGGCCCTCGCCCGGCGCCTGCTCGACGAGCCCCGCTTCCGGGCCGCGGCGGCCGCCCTGCGGGTCGCCCAGCGCGAGGCCGGCGGCCATCTGCGCGCCGCCGACGAGCTCGAGCGCTACCAGCGCAGGACCGGCCGGGCCCCGGTGTCCTCGGCACAGGAGCGCTGAGCGATGTCCTCCGTCGTCGTCGTGCTGCTGTTGTTCGCCGGGCTGTCGGAGTCCGCCGGGCGCATTCTGCCGCTGATAGCTCGCCGGCCCGGCGCGTCGCGGTCCACCGCGATCCTGCTCCTGCTGACCGGTGCCGTGGTGGAGGGCGCCGTGTTCGCGCTGTGGCCCCTGACCGCACGGACCCTCGCCGAGCTGGTGCGGTCGGCTCCGGTGACGGACGGCGCCACGCCGGTCTGGACGGCCGGCCTGGCCGCGCCGCTGCTCCTCGCCGCCGTCCTCGCGTTCCCGCTGCTCGGGCCGCTGCTGCACCTGCTGCTCTTCATAGGGGTCGGGGCCGGCCTCGCCGGCCCGCTCGCCGCGACGACGGGGCTGAACTGGTGGGCCGCCGCGGGCTGCGTGGCCGTCGCCGGAGCCGGGCTCGGCGTCGCCGTCGAGGCGGTCCGGCGGCTGGTCGCGCAGATCAGCGCCATCGGGGTGAAGGAGCCGCTCGCATGATCGATCTCCCGCTCGTCGTCCTGGTGCTCGGGCCGGTCCTGCTCGCCGAAGCCCTGCTCGCCCGCTACGAGGTGATGGCCTACGTGGCCGGTTGGCGGACCCCTGCCGCCGAGCTCCCCCATGGGATGCCGTACGCCCGCGGCGCGGACCCCGGCCGTCCTCCGGACGCCTACCTGGTCTATCTGGACGGCATCGGGAAACGGCGCTTCCGCGACACCCGCGACGGGGGCCAGTTGGTCAGGGCCCTGATCGCCGGAGCGCCGGAGCTGCGGGTGCTCGGTCAGGTGCAGCCGTACTCCCCGCTGGCCCACCCGCTCGCCAACCGGCCCGTGTGGGCGTGGCTTCGCCGCCGCGCCGGGATCCTGCTGTTCCTGCACAACGTGATGCAGATCTTCGTCGCCGCCGACCGGAGATACCGTCCGCTGTACAACCGCGCCGTGGGCGCCCAGATCGCCGACCAGCTGCGCCTGGCCGGTTACCGGCCAGGCGACGGCATACCGGTGGTGCTGCTCAGCTACAGCGGCGGAGCCCAGGTCGCCACCGGCGCGGTGGAGGAGCTGCACGCCCAGCTGCGTGCCCCACTCCTGCTGATCACCATCGGCGGCTTCCACAACGGCGCCAACGATCTCACCCACGCGCGCCATCTCCACCGGCTCACCAGCGCGGGCGACTGGATCGAGCGGGTCTGCACCTGGATCTTCCCCCAGCGCTGGCGGGTCTTCCGCCGCAGCGGATGGAACCGGGCCGTCCTCGCCGGAAAGGTCACCTCGCACCGGCTCGACCCGGCCACCCACATGGGGCGGCGCAGCTACATCAGCCCGGAGGCGCGGCTCTGCGACGGCCGCAGCCACCTCGACCGCACCGCCGGCACCGTGATCGCGCTCATCCGCGCCGACCGCGTTTCGGCAGTGCCGCCACCAGGTGAAACGTGAACGCACGCGGTTTCAGGTTGTGACCCTCCACTCCGGCGGGCGACGGCTCCAGGGCGGCCCGCTGTGCGGCGGTCGGATCACCACGACCCACACCGAGATCATCAGATGGATCACTCGGGCGACCCACTGCC
Source organism: Nonomuraea aridisoli (assembly GCF_003236395.1). Classification (GTDB taxonomy): domain Bacteria; phylum Actinomycetota; class Actinomycetes; order Streptosporangiales; family Streptosporangiaceae; genus Nonomuraea; species Nonomuraea aridisoli. The sequence continues at coordinate 41,146 of NZ_POUD01000012.1, forward strand.
CATGACAGGCCCTAACGTTGCCCCATGTCCGAAATGCCATCACGGGTCGAACTGTGCCCGCTCACCCTTTCCGACCAGGACGAGTTCTGCTCGCTCGTGCGGGCCAGCGCCGAGCTGCACCGGCCATGGATGCAGTTGCCCGCGACCGCGGAGGAGTTCCGGGTCTGGATGCGCCGCTTCGACGACGGCACCAACCTGGGCTTTCTGATCCGTGACCGGGAGACCGGCGCAGCCGCCGGCACCGTCAACATCAACTCGATCATCAGGGGCCGCTACCAGGGCGCGTCCCTCGGCTATGCGGCCTTCAGCCCGTCCGCGGGGCAGGGCTACATGACCGACGGGCTCACCGTCACCCTGCGGCACGCCTTCACCGACCTGCGGCTCCACCGGCTAGAGGCCAACATTCAGCCGGCGAACAAGGCATCCCTGGCCCTGGCCAAGCGCCTGGGCTTCCGTTACGAAGGACTGTCGCCCGCCTACCTCTACATCGACGGCGCCTGGCGCGACCATGAACGCTGGTCCATCACCGCGCCGAACCCCTGGAAACCCGATCCCTCCCTTCCTGAGGTATGAGCCACGCGGCTTATGGAACACGTCCTCGCTCGCCGAGCGGGTCGATCACGTTCTCCGGAATCGGCCGGATCTTCCGCCGGACGTGTCGATCAGCTGCTGGGCACGGTTCCGCAGCAGGCAGGCGGTCCCGGACCAGGTGGGACGTGCGCCCGTCCCCCATAGGAGAGAGCGGCCCCGTACCGCATGGGGTGCGTGCTCATCCCCCGCGTGAAGCGCGCGTATCCGGAGCGCGGGCGTGCGCTTCGCGCGTTCTCGGGAACCGTCGGCGGGGATCGCTACGGTGGTGAGCCCCCACCGACAGGAGGATGCGCATGGGCGCGAAGACCGGCATCATCGCCTACGCCGACGGACCGATCCCCCACGGGCTCCGCGACGCGGGCACGCCCGGTGAGGCGGAGACGGCGGCGCTGGTGCGGCGGGTGTTGCCGGGCCGTGTGCTCACCCCGGCTGAGCCGGGCACACTCGCCGGCAAGGTCTACCCGCCCGAAGATCTCGCCTACGCGACCGGCCTGCCCGGCCTGGAGCTCGTCTGCTCGCAGGAGTTCATGCTCGACCGCCCCTCCGAGCTGCCCGCCCACCTCGTCGAGGCGAGCCGGGGGCGCAGCTCGTCCTGCACGCGATGCACAGCGTCGTCGACTGGCTGGCGTTCGCGGTCTGGGAGGACGGGCGGCTGCGGATGGGCCCTCCGCGCGTCTTCCGGCTCGGCGACGACGGCACCTTCCACGAGATCTCCTTGGACGACGCCTTTACAAAGTAGATTTCAGGGACCCCGAAACTTTTCCTGCGGCGCGTCGATTCGGGGGCCGGCCGTTCGACGCTCTGACGAGACGGACGCACGACGAAGGAGACGACACCGATGAAGTTCATGATCGTGGGCAAGGGCAGCGCGGAGACCGAAGCGGGCGCGCTGCCCAGCCAGGAGCTCGTGGACAACATGCATGCCTACAACGAGGAGTTGACCAGGGCGGGGGTGCTGCTGGCGGGCGAGGGGCTCTACCCCAGCTCGGAGGGGGCGCAGATCGCCTACACCGGCGGCAAGGCGAAGGTCATCGACGGGCCGTTCGCCGAGGCCAAGGAGTTGATCGCCGGGTTCTGGCTGATCCAGGTCAAGTCGCGCGAGGAGGCCATCGAGTGGGCCCTGCGCGTCCCGGTCCCGCCGGGACACGACGGGATCGGGCTCGACGTGTGGCGCGTGTTCGACGCCTCCGACGTGCCGGACGAGTCGCTGCCGCCGGAGAAGCTCGACCGGGAGAAGGCCCTGCGTGAGCGCCTCGGCGCCGACACGCCCGACGAGACCTCATGAGCACGCCGGCCTCGGCCGGCTGACTCGGGGCGCCGGCGCCCTGGCGTGACGTGTACGACATGACCACGGCGGGGGCCACGGGCACTGCGCGGGGCGATGTGAGGCAGGCGCCACGGTGGGGTCGGCGCATCGGCGATGGTGTCGGAAGCGGGCGGCGTTCTGTAGGAGGCGGGGCGGAGTTCTGTCAGAGCCGTCGCTCGCCCGGGTCCGGCCGGATCGGCCCTCCGTACGGGAGGAATGACTCCGTGGACCGGGGCGGGCGGCGGCTATCGGGAAAGGCCGGACATCCGTCAGGGCGTCGGCCGCGGTCGTGCGGTGGTCGTCGCTCGTTCAGCGGCCGGAAGGCCGGTCGCATCGGCGATGGGCGTCCGGCTCTCGCTCCGGCCCGCGTGACCACACTTCGGTTTCGTGCCGTGGTGCGGCTTCTTCCCCGGCCGGCAGTGATGCGGCTTCTGCACCACCCGAATCGTGGCCGTGGCCGTGGCGGAGGTCAGGTCCCCGGCTCTGGCGACCGCGGTGTTGGTGATGGAGAAGCGGCAGCCGCTCCGCTCGCACTCGTCCGCCGTGCCCGCCGGCACGACGAAGATGCCCCTGCAGGTCGTGGACGCTCCCGGGGCCAGAGTCGTGGCCCGGCACCTGATCCGCGTCACGTGGCTGTCCTCGATCCGCACGTCGTTCACCGTGCCGGTGGAGTTGTTCGTGACGACGTACCGGTAGACGACCCTGTTCCCGGGGCGGTACGGACGGGCGTCCGCGACGCTCTTCACCAGGTCGAGCTCTCCCTCTTCTTGCTCCGCGACCTCGATCGTGACCTGTGACTCCGGCGAGTTCACCACGGTCGCGTCCGCCATGCCGGTGGCGGTGGCGACGTTGGTGACCGAGCCGCGCGCGGCGTCCTCCTCGGTGACGACGTAGGCGCCGGTGCAGGTGATGCGCTCGCCGACGTTCAGGGTGACGGGCTCCGTCCCGCAGTCCGCCACACCGACCACGTCGTCGTTCACGACAAGATCGGTGATGTCCATGTTGCCGGTGTTGGCCACCTCGTACTCGTAGCGCACCGTGGTCCCCACCGGCACGGGGTCGGACGGCAAGCCTCCGGCGACGCGCTTGGTGAGGGTCAAGGCCGGTTGTTCCAGGACCGGGCGGACGACGACGTTGCGAATCAGGTGGACGTCGGTGAACAGACCGGTGGAGGCCGCGAACCCGAACTTGTACGTCGAGGGGACCGGTGTGGGCGCGGGCGTGGACAGCACCTGCTGCATGCCGTCGCCGTCGTTGAAGTCGATGGAGACGGTCAGCACGGGGTCGGGCGCCGGGGTGATCCGCACGTTCACCGTGCGGCGCGACTCCTCCAGGTCGTCCTGCGCCTGCTGCGGGTCGTCATCGACCACCCTCGTGGGTCCGTGCAGGTTCCCCGGCAACGTCGAGGGCCACGGCCCGGTGGTGGTGAGGTTGCTCGTGGTGGCGGTCAGGAAGCAGTAGCCTTGGGTCCCGTTCCCAGGCCCTCGTACCGTCACCATGTTGGGCCCCGGAGCCGGGGAGCGGAAGACCGTGCCGGCCGGTGAGCGCTCGGCGCAGCCCATGCCTCGCTGTTCCCAGTCTCCGAAGTAGTTGCCGAGGACGTCGAGGCCGACGCCGACGTAGCCCTGGTCGATGCCGTTTTCGAAGGGGTTGGCGGGATCGTCGTTGGGCCGTTTTTGCGCGTATCCCAGACTGCCGCCGAAGGCGCCCGGCTCCTCGGGCGTGGCGGTGCCGTCGATGAGGAAGAAGGAGATGCCGTCGGCGGGCACGTCCGAGGTGTTGCCGTACTGCCACTGCTCGAAGGTCACGTCCAGGCCCTGCTCCGACGCGATCGGCTCGTCGTACAGAACGGCTGCCGTCTGATTGTTGTCGGCGCTGGTCAGCTGGAGATAGCCGAACGGCGCCCCGCCGGTCGGCGGCACCGGGCCCGCGGCGCCCTCCGGGCATCCCGTGAGCGGATGGCTGCCCGTCCCGGGAGTGGCGGGCGGTGCCCCGGTCAGGCAGGCGGATCCCACTGCCACGAACTCGGGGACCGACGTGGCTCCCGTGAAGGTCTCCTCGACCAGCGGCACCGGCTGTGCCGCAGCCGGCTGGGCCGGTAGGAGCGTGGCCGCCATCATGCCCAGAAGCGCCGTTCCGGCTATGGCGGCCCTCTTGGGGCCAGACTCGCCGATTCTCGATCGAGCGGTATCAGATCGTATGTTCACAGACACCGAACGTAGTCAGAGCGCTGGTGAATCACTTCGCCGACATTGCAAACGATCGCTCACAAGTAGGACCGTCCTGTTTTGCGGACGGCCCCGCGTCGGCCCACCGCACCACGGAACGGGTTGCGGGCAGGGAGCCGGGCTGGTCTCATGGGCCGGTGACGGCTTCCGACACCCACCGTGCCATCGAGGCGGTCTGGCGGATCGAGGCGCCCCGGCTGATCGCCGGGCTCGCCGGGCTGGTGCGCGACGTCGGCCTGGCCGAGGAGCTGGCGCAGGACGCGCTGGTGGCGGCGCTGGAGCAGTGGCCGGAGTCCGGCGTGCCGCGCAACCCCGGCGCGTGGCTGATGACCGTGTCCAAGCGCCGCGCCATCGACCTCATCCGCAGGAACGAACGCCTCCAGCGCAACCTCGCCGAGCTGGGCCACCGCCTCCGGACCGAGGAGGAGCAGCCCGAGCCCGACGAGATCGAGGACGACCTGCTGCGGCTGGTGTTCACGGCCTGCCATCCCGCGCTGAAGACGGAGTCGCGGGTGGCGCTGACGCTGCGGGTGCTGGGCGGGCTGACGACCGACGAGATCGCCCGGGCGTTCCTCGTCCCGGAGCCCACCGTGGCGCAGCGGATCGTGCGCGCCAAACGGACCCTCGCCGACGAGCGGATCCCGTTCGAGGTGCCGCAAGGAGCGGAGCTGGCCGGGCGCCTGTCCGCCGTGCTCGAGGTCATCTACCTGATCTTCAACGAGGGCTACTCGGCGACGGCCGGCGACGACTGGATGCGTCCGGCCCTGTGCGAGGACGCGCTGCGGCTCGGGCGCGTGCTGGCCGGCCTGATGCCGAAGGAGCCCGAGGTGCACGGCCTGGTGGCGCTCATGGAGATCCAGGCGTCCCGGTCGGCGGCGCGTGTGGGCCCGTCCGGCGAGCCGGTCCTGCTGCTGGAGCAGAACCGCGCCCGCTGGGACAGGCTGCTCATCCGGCGCGGCCTGGCCGCCCTCGACCGGGCCGAGGACCTGTCGGGCACGCGCGGCCCGTACACGCTGCAGGCCGCCATCGCGGCCTGCCACGCCCGCGCCGTCGATCCGCAGGACACCGACTGGGTGCGGATCGCGAGCCTGTACGAGGAGCTGGCCAGGATGTCGCGCTCCCCCGTGGTCGAGCTCAACCGCGCCGTGGCCCTGTCGATGGCGTACGGCCCCGCGGCCGGCCTGCGCCTCGTCGACCAGATCGTGGACGAGCCGGCGCTCAAGGGCTACCACCTGCTGCCGAGCGTACGCGGCGACCTGCTGTTCAGGCTGGGACGCCGGCAGGAGGCGCGGGCGGAGTTCGAGCGCGCCGCCGCGATGACCCGCAACGCCCGCGAACGCGCCCTCCTGGAGCGACGCGCCGCCGCCTGCTGACCGCCCGGGGCGTCGACGCAGCCCTGGTTGCGGCTGCGGGCCTCGGCCGCGCCGGCGAGCGGCTTCCGCGGGTTCACGCTGTCGCTCTCGTGTCCCAGCCGGCCACCGTCAACGGCCTCATCGGCGCCGCCCTGGCGCCACGCCGTTGAAGCCGGCCGCGAAGTCGCTGTGGGGCTACGGCGGCGTCGTGCGAGCGCGGACCCTTCACCGACCCGGACGGCTTCGTGTGGGAGGCGGCCTGGGCTCCGTCAGCGCGTCGCGTCGAGGACCGGTTTCACGTCGACGATCGGGGTGCCGTCGAGGGCCTCGAGATCGGCCACCCGCACCCGGAGCCCGTCGATCCCGAGCACCCGGACGCGGTGTAGGCCGATGGGGTTGGGCCGGTCGGAGGAGCGGGTGCTGAAGACACCGGTCAGCGGATTGCGCAGATCACCGCGCGGATGCACGGCCACCACCGATCGATCGGCCAGGTGCAACCACGTGAGGACGAACACCTCATCGCCCACCGTGAGATCGCGGATCCCCTCGGCCATCGCGGGATCGAACACGAGCCACGCGTCGGGAGCGCCCTCCACCCCCTGCTTCGGAGCGCTCCCGCGATCCGTCAGGGACGACCGCACGACTCCGATGGGACGAATCTCGTACGCCATGGCTCCTCCGCCCGATGCGCCGAGACGTTCGATCACATCTTCCTCGATCGGCGTCCGTGAAGGGGAACGTGATCTACGCGCCGCCGCCTGCTGACATGCCCGGCGGCGGATGACACTGTGAAACGGTGGAGAGGCTGAAGATCGCGGCGACCGGGCCGGACGACGCGGCGGCACGCGAGGTGGCGGACCGGCTGGCGGACCTGGCGGCCGGCGCGCCGGTCGCCGTCGCCTCGGCGCCCGCCCCCGAGCCGGGCGCGCACCACCTGGTCGTCGGCGTGGGCGTGCCGGAGGGCGACGCCACGGTGGACGTACGGGTGCCGCGGTCCGCCGAGGCGGTGCGGGAGCTGTGGCGGGGCCGCGTCGCGCCGTTCGCGGACAACCTGGCACGGCGCAGGCGCGCGCCCCGCAGGCAGCACGTCGTGCTCGCCGCGCCGGACCCGTCGTGGCCCGCCCAGGCGGCCCGGCTCATGGCGCGCCTGGCCCGCGTGCTGGGCGAGCGCGCCAGGCGCATCGACCACATCGGCTCGACGTCCGTTCCCGCGATGGCGGCCAAGGACATCATCGACCTCCAGGTGGTGGTGGACGATCTGGCGGCGGCCGTCGAGGCGGCGGCGCTCAGTCACGAGGCCGGCTTCGTCCACGTGACAGGCCCCTTCTACGGCATCGACCGGCACGGGACGCATCATGACGAGCAGGTCGCCGTGGACGCCGATCCCGGCCGGCCGGTGAACGTGCACTTCCATCCGGTGTCCTCGCCGATCTGGACGGAGATGCTGCTGCTGCGCGACTGGCTGCGGGCGGATCCGGCGCACCGGGCCGAGTACGAGGCGGTGAAGCGGGGCCTGGCCGCGCGGCCCGATCACGACGTCAACGACTACAGCCTGGACAAGATGCCCTGGATCAGCCGGGCGCTCGGCCGCGCGGAGGCATGGGCCCCACAGGGCTGACCGCCGGGCCTACGCCGCGGGAGCGCGGGGGCGACGCGAGCAGAGCCGCGGCGCCGACCACGCGACAAGTTCATCTCACCCGGGGCGACATGCCCTCGAAGCGACATGAAAGATGCCACTTGTGCTGGGAGCGCTCCCAAGTAGCCTTATAAGGCTTATATCCCCAAGAATCCGGAATCACAGCATCAAAACGTCCCATCGGTAACGGTTGCGTTTCGCGGGATTGACGGCAGGACACCACGAGTGCACCCTTTGTGGGAGCGCTCCCAACATTCCCACCGCGGCGGAGCGCAGCCGCGGTGCGCTTCTCCCCACGTTCACCCGAGAAGGGGTTCCAACCCATGATGATCAGCAAGCGTCGCGGCCTGGCCGCGGCCTCGGCCCTGGCCGCGGTCGTGCTGGCCGTTACGTCCTGTGGCTCCGGCGGCGGTACGGATTCCGGCGCTCCCGCCTCCTCCGGGCCGGTCACCATCCGTGTGCAGACGTTCGGCGGCGGCGCCAACTTCGGCTACAAGAACGCCATCGCCAAGTGGAACGCCGAGCACAAGGACATCCAGATCAAGGAAGAGCACCTCACCGACCAGTTCGAGCAGCAGTACTGGCCGCAGATGATCCAGTGGCTGACCTCGGGCACGGGGGCCGGTGACGTGGTGGGCATCGACGAGGGCGGCATGGGCCTGGCCAAGGCGCACCCGGAGTGGTGGGCCGACCTGAAGGAGCACGGCCTGGAGTCGCGCAAGGCCGACTACCCCGCCTGGAAGTGGGAGAACGGCATCACCGCCGACGGCAAGCTGTTCGGCCTGGGCACCGACATCGGCGGCATGAGCCTGTGCTACCGCAAGGACCTGTTCGAGCAGGCCGGCCTGCCCGCCGACCGCGACGAGGTCAGCGCCCTCTGGCCGACCTGGGACGACTTCATGAAGGTCGGCCAGGAGTTCCAGTCGAAGGTCAAGGACACGAAGTGGGCCGACGGCACCAACACGCTGTACCAGGTGCTCCTGTATCAGGAGGCGGCGAAGAACGGCAACGTCACCTACTTCGACCAGCAGAACAACCTCATCGTCGACAAGAACCCGGCGGTGCGCACGGCCTTCGACTTCGCGCAGAAGATGAGCCAGCAGGGCCTGACCGCCAAGCTGCGCAACTTCAGCGACGAGTGGGCGGCGGGCACCCAGCGGGGCGCGTTCGCCACGGTCGGCTGCCCGTCCTGGATGCTCGGCACCGTCAGCGGCAACGCGGGTGACGACGGCAAGGGCAAGTGGGACGTCGCCTCGGTGCCCGGCGGCGGCGGCAACTGGGGCGGGTCCTGGCTCGCGGTGCCGGCGCAGTCGAAGCACCCGAAGGAGGCGGCCATGGTCGCCGACTACCTGACGCAGGCCCAGACCCAGGCGAGCGTCTTCGCCGACTTCGGCAACATGCCGAGCAACACCAAGGCCCAGCAGGACCCGGCGGTGCAGGGCGCGAAGAACGAGTACTTCAGCGACGCCCCCATCGGTGAGATCTTCGCCAAGTCCGCCGCCGAGCTCCAGCCGGTCTACCTCGGCGTGAACCACACCCAGGTCAAGAACGCCGTCGAGTCGGTCATCCAGGGCATGGACGACGGCTCGGTCCCCTACGACCAGGCGTGGCAGCAGCTGGTCGACGACGCGGCCAAGGCCGCGGACTGATCCCCGGCCCGGCCCGTCTCAGGGGGCGGGCCGGGCTCACTGCCGCCGAAAGGTCTGTTATGAGTCTCGACACCCTTCCGCGGGCGACGCGGGGCGCGCAGCACCGCGTTCCCCCGCCAGGCCGCCGCTGGCGTTCCCGCCTGGACGTCAAGGCGATGCCGTACGCCCTGGTGTCCCCATATTTCCTGTTGTTCGCCGCCTTCGGGCTGTTCCCGCTGGCGTTCACGCTCTACTACTCGCTCCACGACTACGACCTGGCCGGGGGCAGCGAGTGGACCGGGCTGGGCAACTACGCCTCGTTGCTGACCGACGAGGACTTCTGGAACGCCGTCGTCAACACCATCGGCATGTTCGTCATCGCGACCGTCCCGCAGATGCTGCTGGCGCTGTTCCTGGCCAACGCGCTGAACAAGCGGTTCCGCCTGCGCCTGGCGATCCGGATGAGCGTGCTGCTGCCGCTGGTCACGTCGGTGGTCGCGGTCGCGGTGGTCTTCACGCAGCTGTACGCGCGTGACTGGGGCCTGGTCAACTACATCCTCGGCTGGTTCGGCGTGGACAACACGAACTGGCGGGCCGAGCGCATCCCGTCGTGGATCGCCATCGCCACCATGGTCGACTGGCGCTGGACCGGCTACAACGCGATCATCTTCCTGGCCGGCATGCAGACGATCCCGCGCGACCTGTACGAGGCCGCCGCGATCGACGGCGCCTCCCGGCGCCGGCAGTTCTGGCAGATCACGCTGCCGATGCTGCGCCCGACCATGATCTTCGTGGTGCTCAACTCCACGATCGGCGGCCTGACGCTGTTCTCCGAGCCGACCACGTTCTACAACGGCAACGTCGACGGCGGGTCGCAGGGCCAGTTCCAGACGGTGGCCATGTTCATCGTCAAGCAGGGCTTCCGCGAGTTCGACTACGGCTACGCCGCCGCGGCCGCCTGGCTGCTGTTCCTGCTCATTCTCATCGGCGCGCTGGTCAACTTCCTGGTCGTGCGCCGGATCGGGGGAACGAAGTGACCAACTGGTCGCCGACCATCCTCACCAGGGTCATGCTGGCGGTCGCCGTCTTCCTGTCGGCGTTCCCGCTCTACTGGATGCTGGTGATCGCCTCGCGGACGAACGCCGACGCGGTGGCGGTGCCGCCGCCGTTCCTGCCGGGCGGCAACCTGGGCGAGAACATCCTCGCGGTGCTCAACAACGAGGACGCCAAGTTCCTGCTGGGCCTGACGAACTCGTTCATCGTGGCCGGCGTCGTCACGGTCTCGGTGGTCCTCATCTCCACGCTGGCCGGCTTCTCGTTCGCCAACCTGCAGTTCAAGGGCAAGAACGTGCTGCTGCTGCTCGTGCTGCTGACGATGGCGGTGCCGCTGCAGCAGATGGGCGTGGTGCCGCTCTACCGGCTCATGGTGGAGCTGGGCTGGACGGGCACGCTGCAGGCGGTCATCCTGCCGTACCTGCTCAACGGGTTCGGGGTCTTCCTGATGACGCAGTACACCCGGCAGGCCGTGCCGATGGAGCTGGTCGAGGCCGCCCGGGTGGACGGCGCCGCGACGCTGCGCATCTGGTGGAACGTCGTGCTCCCGGCGGTGCGCCCCGGCATGGCCGTGCTCGGCATCAACACGTTCATGCTCATGTGGAACGACTTCATGTGGCCGCTGATCGTGCTCACCCCGGACAACCCCACCGTGCAGATCGCGATCACCTCGCTGAACGCGCGGTTCTCCACCAACTACACGTTGATCTTCGCGGGGACGGCGTTGTCCATCATTCCGCTCGTCGCGGTATTCGTCCTGTTCGGCCGGCAGATCGTCGGCGGTCTCATGGAAGGTGCGGTCAAGGCGTGACGACTCAAGAGGAACAGACGCGTGCCGCGCTGCGCTTCCCCCCGGGGTTCGCGTGGGGTGCGGCGACCTCGGCGTACCAGATCGAGGGCGCGGTCGGGGAGGACGGGCGCGGCGCCTCCATCTGGGACACCTTCACCAGGACGCCCGGCCGCATCCTGGGCGGGCACCACGCGGACGTGGCCATCGACCACTACCACCGCTACCGGGAGGATGTCGCGATCATGGCGCGGCTGGGCCTGTCGGCCTACCGCTTCTCGGTCTCCTGGCCGCGGATCCAGCCGGGCGGCTCGGGCCCGGTCAACTCCAAGGGCCTCGACTTCTACAAGCGGCTCACCGACGAGCTGCGCCGGCACGACATCGACCCGTGGCTGACCCTCTACCACTGGGACCTGCCGCAGGAGCTGGAGGACGCCGGCGGCTGGCCCAACCGCGACACGGCCTACCGCTTCGCCGAGTACGCCGCCGCCGTGCACGAGGCGCTGAAGGACCACGTGCACACGTTCAGCACCGTCAACGAGCCGTGGTGCGCCGCGTTCCTCGGTTACGCCTCGGGCGAGCACGCCCCGGGGCGGCGCGAGCCGGAGAACGCGATCAGGGGCGCGCACCACCTCAACCTCGCCCACGGGCTGGCCGTCCAGGCGATGAACGCCCGGCGGGTCGGCGGCTGCGTGAACCTGTACGCCATCACCCCCGCCACCGGCGCCGAGCGCGACCTGGACGCGGCCCGCCGCATCGACGGGCTGCAGAACCGGTTCTTCCTGGACGCGCTGCTGCTCGGCCGCTACCCGGAGGACGTGCTCGCCGACCTGGGCATGGACCTCGGCTTCATCCAGCCGGGCGACATGAAGGCCATCGGCGCGCCGATCGACGTGCTGCTGGTCAACTACTACAGCCGCTTCACGGTGTCGGGCGAGCCGGGCGGCCGGGCCTCGGCGGCTGCGGCGCCCACCGACACGGCCTCGCCGTGGGTGGGCAGCGAGCACGTGTCGTTCGTCAACGGCGGCCGCCCGGTCACCGCGATGGGCTGGGAGATCGACGAGGACGGCCTGGTGGAGATCCTCACGCGGGTGGCACGGGAGTACCCGCCGATCCCCATGGTGGTCTCCGAGAACGGCGCCGCCTTCGACGACGCCCTGGTGGACGGCCGGGTGCACGACCGGGAGCGGCAGGCGTACGTGGAGGCGCACCTGGCCGCCTGCCGGCGGGCCATCGACCTGGGCGTGCCGCTGCAGGGCTATTTCGCCTGGTCGCTGATGGACAATTTCGAGTGGGCGTGGGGTTACGGCAAGCGCTTCGGCCTGGTCCACGTGGACTTCGAGACCCAGGAACGGCTCCTGAAGGACAGCGCGCTCTGGTACGCGGAGATCATCCGGCAGAATAGGCGCCATGAACCGACCGACTCTTGAGGCAGTCGCTGCTCGGGCCGGGGTGGGCCGGGGCACGGTGTCGAGAGTCATCAACGGCTCGCCCAACGTCAGCGCCAAGGCCCGCGAGGCGGTGGAGCTGGCCATCCGCGAGCTGGGCTACGTGCCCAACCGCGCGGCGCGGGCGCTCGTCACGCGCCGCACCGACACGGTGGCCCTGGTGGTGTCCGAGTCGCAGTATCGCGTCTTCGACGAGCCGTATTTCGCGGGCACGATCCGCGGCATCGGCTCGGCGCTGGCCGAGACCGGGCTGCAGCTCATCCTCGCGATGGCGCGCACCCCGGAGGAGCACGAGCGGCTGGAGCTCTATCTGACGGGCCAGCACGTCGACGGCGTGCTGCTGCTGTCGCTGCACGGCGCCGACCCGCTGCCGGGCCGGCTGGAGGAGATGGGCGTGCCGACGGTGCTCGGCGGCCGGCCCGTCGGCCTCGACCCCTACAGCTACGTCGACATGGACAACAGGGCAGGCGCCCGGCAGGCGGTCAAACACCTGCTGAGCCTCGGCCGCACCCGCATCGCCACCATCGCCGGGCCGCAGGACATGGGCGTGGGCGTCGACCGTCTGGCGGGCTACCGCGACGCGGTGCTGCCCTCGGGCCTGCCCGAGCTGGTGGCCTACGGCGACTTCTCCGAGCACAGCGGTGCCGTGGCGATGGCGGCGCTGCTGCGTGAGCATCCCGGCCTGGACGCGGTCTTCGCCGCGTCCGACCCGATGGCGCTGGGCGCGATGCGGGTGCTCAAGAAGGAGGGCCGCGCGATCCCCGGTGACGTGGCGGTGATCGGGTTCGACGACTCCAAGGCGGCGCTGCACGCCGACCCGCCGCTGACCACCGTCCACCAGCCGACCGAGGCCATGGGCCGGCAGATGGCCCAGCTGCTGGTGGCCCGCATCCACGGTGAGGAGCTGCGCCAGCCCGTGGTGATCCTCGACACCCACCTGGTGCTGCGCGGGTCCGCCTGACCGAGAGAAGGTTTCCTGTGGACAGCAGGACGAAGCGCCGGTTATCCAGCGCCGAGCTGGACGCGCTGGTCCGGCGGGCGCTCGGCACGGGGGTCGCGGCCGCGACCGAGCTGACCGACGGCTACGCCAACGCCGTGTGGCGGTTGCGGCTCGCCGACGGGCGCGAGGTGGTGCTCAAGTTGTCGCCGCCGCCCGACCTCGACCAGCTCAGCTACGAGCGCCACCTGCTGCGCACGGAGGCCGCCGCGATCGGCCTGGCGCTGGAGGCGGGCGTGCCGGTGGCGCCGCTGCTGCGGGCGGTCTTCGACGATCCGGTGCTGGGCGGCGACCACCTGCTGCTGGCGGCGCTCGACGGCGTCTCGTGGAACGACGTCCGCCCCGAGGGGGCCGGCGAGTTGCGCCGGGAGCTGGGCCGCCATCTGGCCCGGCTCAACGGGGTGACGGGCGAGGTGTTCGGCTATCCGCAAGCCGGGATCGTGGGGGCGACGTGGCGGGAGGCGTTCCTCGCCATGGTGGCCGCGCTGCTGGGCGACACCGAGCGTTACCCGGCGCCGCTGCCGCGCCCGGCCGCCGAGCTCATGGCGGTGTTCGAGGCGGCGGCGCCCGTGCTGGACGAGGTGACGACGCCGCGGCTGGTGCATTTCGACGTCTGGCCGGGCAACGTCTTCCTCGACCTGAGCGGCCCCCCGCGCATCGAGGCGATCATCGACCACGAGCGGGCCTTCTGGGGCGACCCGCTCGCCGAGTTCGTCACCCCGACGATCTTCGGCGAGCTGGCGGAGGACGACCCGCTGCTGGCCGGCTACCGCGAGGTGACGCCGCTGGAGCTCACTCCGGCGGCGCTGACCCGGATCGACCTCTACCGCGCCTACCTCTATCTCATCCTGCTGATCGAGAACGGACCCCGGCAGTACCCCGAGCAGGAGTACGCCAGGGTCCGCGACCTCGCGATCGGCTCACTCGCCCGGGTGCTGGACCGCCTCGTACGCGCGTCCGCGAGGGCCCTCGGGTAGGGCGCCGGAGCACTGCCCCGCGCCGCGGATCGTGTTCGGCACGCCGAGGTCCACCGGCGCGGGCTTGTTGGCCGCGCAGGCGAGCGCGCCCTTGACCGTGCTGCCCGACAGGATGGGCGCGGTGTTGCCGGTCAGCTGGGCGGCGCCGTTCAGCTCGGCGCCCACGATCGTCAGCTCGCCGGCGCCGTTGACGCTGACCACGCCCGTGACGCTCGTCTTGAGCAGGTGCACGGCCTTGGGGCCGGTGGCGGTCAGCGCGCCGGTGATCCGGCCGCCGTCGGCCACCAGCGACGCGCCCCGCTTGACGACGACCGGGCCGGTGACCTCGGCGCCGTCCAGGCAGGTGACGCCGTCGGCGACCGTGAGCGCGCCGCGGTGGACGCCGGTGACCGTGCGGGTGCAGGCGGGCGGCGGGGCGATGGTCGTGACGGTGAAGCTCTCCGCCTCGCCGGGGTTGCCGGCGGCGTCGATCGAGCGGTACTCGACGGTGTGCCGGCCGCGCGGCAGCTTGCCGTACACCAGGGAGTCGATCACCGTGCCCTCCTCGGTGAACGTCCACGGCAGCTCGGAGGAGGTGGGCCAGCCGAAGTAGTTGAACCAGCCGTCGCCGTCGACCCGCGACTCCGAGACCACGTAGCCGTCGCGGTCGTCGTCGCCGGTGAGCCGCATGCTGAAGGGGCCGTTGTAGACGTAGGTGTCGCCGGAGCGCACCAGGGGCTGCGACAGCTCGTACACCGTGCCGGGCGGCGTGGCGTCGACCGTCCAGGTCAGCGTCCGGCCGCCGAGGCTCGCCGTGAGCGTGTGCGTGCCGGGTTCCAGGTCGATCTCGCCGAGGTCCAGGTCGGCGCCCTGGTACTCCTTGCCGTTCAGCGTCCACGTGACCTCGGGGACGGTGGTGGCGGGGTGCGTGGTCTCGACGTAGACGACGTCGTCGCGGCCGACGGGGTGGCCGGTGGGCGTGGAGGAGACGATCGCGGGCTCGGTGCCGTCCGGCGGGGTGGTGATCGTGGTGTCGACCGTCCAGGTGCGGGTCCGGGTGATCTCGTCGCGGATGGCCGGGTCCCTGACGAAGTCGGTCGGGTCCGTGACGGTGGCGGTGACCGTGTGCGTGCCGGGCGCGAGGTCGAGCGTGCGCAGGTCGAGCACGTCGCGGTCGCCGGGCAGTTCCTCGCCGTCGACGCTCCAGGCGGTGGTCAGCGAGTGGCTGACCGGGTGCATCGGCTGGACCCACAGGACCCGGTCGGCGCCGACCGGCGCGTCCGTGGGCGTGGAGTCCTGGATCACCGCGGTCTTCGCGGTGATGCGCTGCACCATGATCTCGCGGCTGATCTGGTCGTAGTAGTAGCCGAGGGTCTTCATGATCGAGTGCTCGCTCGGCCGCCACACGCCCTTGCTGTAGTACAGGCCGCCCTCGTAGCGGCCGATCGGGCCGCCGGACTCGCTCTCCTCGCCCAGCCAGCGCCACCACTTGCGGCGCTGGTCGAGCATCTCCTGCTCGGTGAGCAGGGTGTGGTGGGCGCTGGACGGCTCGCGGCCGGTGTAGGCGCCGCCGGGCACGCCGCGCTGGTAGTAGTCGTACTCGTCGTCCAGGCCGCCCAGCGAGTGGCCGATCTCGTGCGGGCTGATCAGGGCCGACATGGCGTTGCTGCCGGAGGCGGTGGCGTACGCGCCGCCGGCGCCGCCGTACGTGCCGCTGTTGGCCAGGGCGAGGATCTGCCGGTTGCCCGAGGTGGTGCCGGTGACCATGTTCGCGTACCGGTTGGCTGCGGTGTTGTCCATGGTGATCAGGCGCTGCACGCTGCCCGGGTTGCACCTGCCCCAGAAACCCATGCTGAGCGGGGTGGTCCTGCGCGGCGCGTCCAGGCCGGGGTCGCAGCTGATGCCCGACTCGCCGGAGACGATGTCGACGCGGTAGACGTTCATGTAGTTCCGGTACGACTTGAACGGCTCGATCGACCACATGACGTTGAGGTGGCGCTCGGTGTCGGCCCGGAACTTCTCCTGCTCGGCCTCGGTGTAGCCGTCGCCCATGACGATGAGGTTGAACCGCTTGTCGGGGCTCCCGGTCACCTGCACGGGGACGACCGTGGCCGTCCCCGGCTCGGCGACCGCGGCGGACGCGACCGCCGGGGATAACGTGGCAGCGGCCAGCACAAGAGCCGCAAAAATACGCATGTGATGCACTATCCGGCAAGCCGGGCGCGCGTCAGTCTCGATTCGATCACGCCTCGGGCATCGCGCCCGTCACTCCCGCAGGCGGCCGGAGAGGCGTTCGACGCCGCGCAGCAGCGCCGAATGGTCGAGGGCGCCGTCGCCGGCCGCGTTCGCCGCCGCCACCAGCTGGGCGACCAGCGCGGCTGACGGCAGGGCGACCCCGGCTTCGCGGGCGGCCGACGTCACGATGCCCATGTCCTTGTGGTGCAGCGCGAGCCGGAAGCCCGGCTCGAACGTACGCGTGACCATGTTGGCGCGCTTCTGGGTGAGCACGGCGGAGCCGGCCAGGCCGCCGGCGAGCACGTCGAGGGCGGCGTCGAGGTCGACGCCGTGCGCCTCCAGGAAGACGACCGCCTCGGCGAGCGCCTGGAGGTTGGCGGCGACGATCAGCTGGTTGGCGGCCTTGACGGTCTGGCCGGAGCCGCTCGGGCCGACGTGGACGACGGTCTTGCCGACCGCGTCGAAGACCGGCCTGGCCGCCTGGAAGTCGTCCTCCTCCCCGCCGACCATGATGGACAGCGTCGCGTTCCTGGCGCCCGCCTCGCCGCCGGAGACGGGGGCGTCGAGCGGGCGCAGCCCGCGGGCTCGCGCCGCGCCGGCCAGCTCGGCGGCGACGTCGGGCCGGATCGTGGAGAAGTCGATGATCAGCGCGCCCGGCTTGGCGTGGGCGAGGACGCCGTCAAGGCCGGTCAGCACCTCGCGGACGTCGGGCGAGTCGGGCACCATGACGGCGACGACCTCGGCGTCGACGACCGCTTCGGCGATCGACGACGCCGCGCGGCCGCCCGCCTCGACGAGCGCGGCGGTCTTGTCCGGGGTGCGATTGTAGCCGGTGACGGTGTGGCCCGCCCGGACCAGGTTCACCGACATGGGGCTGCCCATGATGCCGAGGCCGATGAAGGCGATGGTGGTCACGAGTGAATCCGTCCTGTGGTGGGTGGGGTCAGCCCGCGCGGTGTTCGCGGGCCAGCCAGTCGAAGGCGCCGGGGCCGTCGTGCTGGTACTCGAGGCCCACGCGGCCCTGGTAGCCGGCCGCGTGGAGGCGGTCGATCCAGCGGTCGAGCGGCAGCGTGCCGGTGCCGGGGGCGCCGCGGCCGGGCGCGTCGGCGATCTGCACGTGGGCGATGCGGTCGGCGTACTTGTCGATCACGATGGCTACGTCGTCGCCGTTGACGGCGAGGTGGTAGAAGTCGGCGAGCAACCCGATGCCCATGGTGCTGCCCGTGTCGCCGTCCGTGTAGCCGTCGGTGTCGCCGTCGGTCTCGCTGTCGGGGAGGACGGCGGTGACGCGGTCGATGGCGGCCACCGCGTCGGCCGCGCGCAGGAGCGGGTAGCGCGGGGCGCCGCTCACCGGTTCGAGCAGGACGGTGCCGCCGATCGCGGCGACGCCCCGCACGCACGCGGCGAGGTTCGCCACGGCCGTCTCGTCCTGGTCGCCCGCGCCGTCGATCCGGTTGCCGTAGAGGGCGTTGAACGACCGGCAGCCGAGGCGTTCGCCGATCGCGGCGACCACCGGGATGTTGTCGAGCAGCTCGCGTGTCCTGGCCGGCCAGGACACCAGGCCGCGGTCACCGGCCGGCATGTCGCCGGCGAAGAAGTTGAGGCCGGTCAGCCGCACGCCCGCGTCCTCGATGGCGCGTACGAACGCGTCCACCTCGCGGTCGCCGGGGACCGCCTCGGCGAACGGCCACCAGAACTCGACGGCCGTGAACCCGTCGGCGGCCGCGGCGGCGGGCCGTTCGAGGAGCGGGCGATCGGTGTAGAGGATGGAGCAGTTCACGGTCCAGGCGACCGCTTGTGGTGACATGTGCCGTCCTTCGTCGAGGGGTGCGGGTGGGTCGCGAACGCTCAGGCGGGAGCCTCCTCCGGAGGCTCCTCGACGGCGCCGCCCTCCCTGCGCAACTGGCCGATCAGGCGGTCCTGGGCCTGGTCGAGATGGTGGGTCAGCCGCTGCTGGGCGGCCTCGGGGTCGGCGTCCTCGATCGCCTTGAGGATGGCGTCGTGCTCGTGGGCGACGTTCATCGGGTGGGTGGTGCGGTGGGCCTGGAACTGGCCCATGGTGAGGTGCACCTCGCCGAGGATGACCTCGTGCATGCGCGACAGGCGGCGGCTCCCGACGCCGGCGACCAGCGCGGAGTGGAAGGCGATGTCGGCCTCCACCTGGCTCTCGAAGGCCATGTCGGTGGCGGCGGCCTTCATCGCGGCCTGCGCGCGCACGGCGGCCGGCGGGACGACGCCGCGGCGCGCGAGCGCGGCGACGGCGGCTCGTTCGACGGTCTCCCGGCTGAAGTAGAGGTCGCGGATCTCGTCCTCGCCGAGCTTGGGGACGACCGCGGTCTTGTGGACCGAACGGCGCAGCAGGCCGAGCGCCGTGAGCCGCTCCAGGCACGCCTTGGCGGTCGGGCGCGCGACGTTGTACTCGCTCGCGATGCGCACCTCGGTGAGCTTCTCCCCGGGGGCGATCTCGCCGTTGACGATCCGCTTGCGCACCGACTCGTACAACGCCTCAGTCAGGGACGACGGTCCCAGCGGAAAGCTGCCCTGGCTGTCCACGTGTTTCCTTCCATCGTCGCAAATCGTCAGACAAGTATACGCGGCTTTCAGTAGCCCGCGGCCTTGTCCACGATGTTGCGCAGCGGCTCCCCCTTGCAGAAGCGGCCGAGGTTGTCCGCCAGGATGTCGAGCCCCCGGCGCGCGGTCGCCTTGGTCGTCGCGCCATTGTGCGGGGTGATGATGATGTTGGGAAGACCCCAGAAAGGGCTTTCCGGCGGCAGCGGCTCCACTCCGTGCGCGTCGAGCCCCGCGCCCGCGATCCGGCGCCGGCGCAGGGCGTCGAGCAGCGCCTCGTCGTCGGCGATGCCGCCGCGCGACACGCAGACGAAGAACGCGGTGGGCCGCATCGCCTCGAACGCGGCGCGGCCGAACACTCCCTTGGTGGCCGCGGTCAGGGGCGCGGTGACGACGACGAAGTCGCACGCTCCGAGGAACCGGTGGAAGTCCCCGGGCGCGAACATCTCGTCCACCGCCGGGTCGGAGGGGCAGTGGCGGCGCCGCATGCCGAGCACCCGCATGTGGCACGCCTTGGCCTTCCGCGCCAGGTCCAGGCCCGACCCGCCGAGCCCGAAGAGGCCGACGCTGCGCCCGGCGAGCTCGTCGTGCGTGAACCGGTCCCAGCGCCGGTCGCCCTGCGCGCGCAACCAGCGCGGCACGTCGCGGTTCAGCATCATCATGAGCAGCAGGGCGTGCTCGGCGAGCGGGATCGCGCCGTTGCCGGTCGCCGAGGTCAGCACCACGTCGCTCGCCAGCATGCCGGGCGACAACGCGGTGTCCACGCCGGCGGCCGGGCTGTGCACCCACCGCAGCCGCCGTGCCGCGGCGAGCAGGTCGTCGGGCACGTGCCCGACGATCGCGTCGGCGGTCTCCACCAGGCCGGCTAGGTCGTGGACCAACTCGACCAACTCGACCAACTCGACGAACTCGACCCGCGCGCCGGGGGCCGAACGGCGCAGCAGCGCCTTGTCGGCCTCCTCGTACCGGCCGGTCACCAGGATCGTGAGGGGCCCGCTCATTTGAGCCCCGTGGTGGCGATGCCGCGGATCAGGTGCTTCTGGGCGAAGGCGAAGAAGGCCAGCACCGGGAGCAGCGACACCAGCGACATCGCGAAGAGCATGCCGACGCCGTCCTGGCTCTGCGAGTCGACCATGGAAGAGAGCGCGACGGACACCGTGAACATCTTCGGCGAGGTGAGGTAGATCAGCGGGACGAAGAAGTCGTTCCAGGTCCAGATGAACGTGAAGATCGTCGTGGTGACCAGCGCCGGGCGCATCAGCGGCAGGATCACGTACCAGAAGGTGCGGAACGGCCCCGAACCGTCGATCCAGGCCGCGCGGTCGAGGTCGCGCGGGATCGTCCGGATGAACTGCACCATGAGGTAGACGAAGAAGGCGTCGGTGGCCAGGAACTTCGGGATGAGCAGCGGGAAATACGTGTTCACCATGCCGAGCTGCGAGAAGAAGATGTACTGCGGGATCACCAGCACGTGCAGCGGCAGCATCACCGAGGCCAGCGTGACGGCGAGGTAGACCTTGCGCATCCGGAACTCCAGCCGCGCCAGGGCGTAGGCGGTCAGCGCGCAGGAGAACAGGTTGCCGACGATGGACCCGACGCTGACCAGCAGCGAGTTGACCAGGAACACGCTGAACGGCCGGTTCAGCGCGTTCCAGCCCTGGACGAAGTTGTCGAAGGTCAGGTCCCGCGGGACGAGGCCGGGCTGGGTGAGGATCAGATGGCCCGGCTTGAACGCGCTGACCGCCATCCACACCAGCGGGTAGACCATGAGCAGCACGAAGACGCCCAGCCCGAGGTGCTTGAGCAGGTCGCGCGACCTGCGTCGCCGGGTGAGCGCCCCGGCCGGGGAACGGGTGGAGTCGATGGGCGCGGTCGCGGTCGTCATCAGTCGTCTCCGTAGAAGACCCAGTACTTCGACAGGATGAAGTGGATCGCCGTCACGACGGCGATCGCGATCATCAGCACCCAGGCCAGCGCCGAGGCGTAGCCCATGTCGAAGTTCGCGAATCCCTGTTGGTAGATGTACAGCGTGTAGAAGAGCGTGGAGTTGGCCGGCCCGCCCGTGCCGCCGCTGACCACGTGGGCCTGGGTGAACGTCTGGAACGCGCCGATCGTCTGCAGGATCAGGTTGAAGAAGATGATCGGGGTGAGCAGCGGGACGGTGATGTGGGTGAACTGCCGCACGACCGTCGCGCCGTCCACCCGGGCCGCCTCGTACAGCTCCTCGGGGATCTGCCGGAGACCCGCCAGGAAGATCACCATCGGGGAGCCGAAGGTCCACACGTTGAGCACGATGAGGGTGGACAGCGCCGTGGCGGGGTTCTGCAGCCAGCTCTCGCCGTGCACGCCGAACAGCCCGAGGGCCTGGTTGATCAGCCCGTCGTCGCCGAAGATCTGCCGCCACAGGATCGCGATGGCGACGCTGGTGCCGAGCAGCGACGGCAGGTAGAACGCGCTGCGGTAGAAGGCGAGCCCGCGCAGCCCCCGGTCGAGGATCAGCGCGAGCAGCAGGGCGAAGGCCAGTTGCAGGGGGATGGAGACGAAGACGTAGACCAGGGTGACCCTGACGGAGGCCCAGAAGTACTCGTCGGAGAACATCCGCCGGAAGTTCTCCAGGCCGTTGAACTCGGGCGAGCTGAGGATGTTGTAGTCGGTGAACGCCAGGTACAGCGAGGCGAACAGCGGTATCGCGGTGACCAGCAGCAGACCGAGCTGCCACGGGATGAGGAAGATGTGCGCGGCCAGGCCCTGGCTGTGCAGTTTGGACGCTCTCGGGCGCCTTGACCTTGTCGTCGCCACGGCGACCTCCAGTCGGGGTTGAGCTGAGCGGGCGCGGCGCGCGTCACTTGGCCCGGTCGATGCCGGCCTGGACCTCCTCGATGAACCTGGCCGACCCGGCGGGGACGGTGGTCCGGCCGAGGGCGATCTCCTCGGCCACCCGCGCCATGGCGGTGCGCCAGGTGTTGGTGCCGGGCGGCGCCTCGTAGCGCGGCCGCCGCTCGGCCTCCTGGTCGGCCTGCACCACCTTGAGCATCTCCGTCTCGTCCTCGCTGGCGAAGTCGTACGCCTGCTTGAGGATCTCCGGGTTGACCGGCGCGCCCATCGTCAGGCCGACGACCTTGAGCATGTCGACGGTGTTGGTGTTGTAGTTGATCAGCTTGCCGGCGGCCTCGACCTTGTCGGGGTCGATGCCCTGGTAGATCGCCATCCGCGGGTAGTAGAGGAACTTGTGGCCCGCCTGCGCCCCGGGCGCGATCGGCACGGCCCGCTCCTTGAAGGTGTGGTCGGGGAACATCTTGGCGTCGTCGATGATGTGGTTGGAGTTGGCGACCTTGCCCAGCACCTTGTCGCCGACGAGCGTCCAGTCGGGGCTCATGCCCTCCTGCTCGCTGAGGGTCAGCACGGCGCCGGCCTTGAGCAGTTTCTCCCACCAGTCGAACCAGCTGCTGACGCCGTCCACGGTGAAGCCGATCCGGCCGTCATGGGTCCACAGCTGCTCGCCGCGCTGCCGCAGCCACGCCTCGAACGGCAGGTCGGCGTCCGCCTCGTACGGTGATCCCTTGCGTCCCTTGGGGTTGTCCTTGGTGTAGTCGACGAGGAGTTCGGCCCAGGCGTCCCACGTCCACTCGTCCTCGCCGGCGGGCAGCTCGACGCCGTCCTCCTCGGCGAACGTCTGGTTCCAGCGGATGACCGGGACGAAGATGCCGAACGGCATGGTGTTCAGCTTGCCGTCGAGCTTGAAGGACTCCAGGGCGGCGTTGTCGTAGGCCGACAGGTCGAGCGTGGAGATGCCCTGCAGGTCGCGGTAGAGGTTGTTCCTGGCGTAGGTCATCACCTGGGCCGAGGCGATCCAGAAGATGTCGGCGACGTCCCTGGCGGCCATCTGGGTGGTCATCCGCTCCTGGAACGCCTCGTACTCGGCGAACTCCGGCTCCACCTGGATGTCGGGGTTCTTCGCGGCGAACTCCTTGAGAGCCTTCGTGTAGTTCTGCTGGCGGACGTTGTTGCCCCACCAGGCGTAGCGCAGCGAGGTGACCCCGTCCGCCGCACCGTCACCGCCGCCGCATCCGGCCAGTCCGGCGGCGGCCGCCCCCGCCAGCGCCAGCTTGAGGAACCCCCGGCGATCGACTTCGTTCATCACTGCCTCTCCCGTCGTCGCTCACAGTGGGCCGGCCGCCGCCGTGCGGCATCCCGGTGAAGCATTAGTGTTCATTTGCCTGACCCGACAGTCAATAGGTCATGAATACTTGCCTGACAATTCTGCGCGACAGGGTTCTAGCGCGTGGCGACGAGCACCTCGAACAGCCCGATCCCGGGCAGCCGGACCCGGGTGCCGCCCGGCCCGGTCTCGGTGTCGAGCGGGCGGCCCGCGTGCAGCGCCCGGACGGTCCAGCCCTCCCCCGCCCAGGGCAGGGTCAGCCACGCCTGCGGGATCGGCAGCGGGCGGGTGAACCGCTGGGGGGCGTCCCCCGAACGGTTCAGCAGGTGGATCACGTGCCCGGCGGCCGAGCGGCCGAGGACGATCTCGACCTGCTCGGGCAGGTCCGTCTCCACCGCGATGCCGGGGCCGGCCGCGCGAAGCGCGCGGTCCGCGAAATGCTCGCGGTACGCGCTGAGGCCGACCTCCCGGTAGCCCCTGCCGACCGTCCACGGCAGCACCGCGCCCACGCCCTCGCCGTGGGCGGCGCACACCCAGCCGGGATGGTCCAGCTCGTCGTGACCGTGGCACTTCTCCGGCGGTCCGTACGGCGCCCGCGACAGCGCGAAGAGCCCGGTCTCCGCGCCTGGACGCGGCTCCACCACGTGGAACGCGCCGACCACCGGCACCGGGAACCCCCAGGGCCGGCCGGGAGCGGGCGCGTCGCGAAGGTGCAGCGAGCGGGTCGCCTCCTCCGAGTCGCGGCTGGACAGGCGCCGGACGACCGGAAGGCACCGCGGTCGCACGGCGTCCCCGTCGAACCCGGACGACCCGGTCGCCAGCACCGCCCCGCCCGCCGCGGCGTATCCGTCGAGCGCCGCCACCGCCTCGGCGGAGAGCGGGCCGAGGTCCGGCAGGACCACGAGCCGGTACCGCGGCAGCGGGCCGGCCGCGAGCTTGTCCTCCGTCAGCACGTCGAACGGGATGTGCCGCTCCAGCAGCGCCAGGTAGAGCCCCTGGAACTCCGCCGTCGCCGCCGCGAGCCGGTCGCCTCGCAGTTTGAGCGGGTCGGGCCGCACCAGCAAGGTCGCGGCCTCGGACACGAGGTCGCGGTAGACCTCGGCGTGGTCGCGATGGAACCGCGTGATCCGCCCGGCGACCTCCAGGCACTCGTACGCGCTGACGTCGGGGGTGCCCATGATGTAGGTGGACGGGATCGCGCCACGGGAGATCGCCTGCACCAGGTACTGCGCGAAGTGGTGCGGCTCCTCCCCCGCCAGCCGGTACGGCATGTCCACGAACCCGACCGCGTTGACCAGCACCGGGACGTCCGGCCGGTGGGACTTGGCGGCGCTGACGTGCTCGCTGGTGCGATGGTGCCACAGCGGCCGGCCGACGGCGTTGTTGGCCTCGTGGAAGACGATGTCGGCGTGCTCGCCGAGGATGAGGGCCGCCGACGGCCGCCGGGCGGCGATCGCCGCCCGGATGCGCGCGTCGAGGTCCTCCAGTCTCTCCCGCGCGAAGCGCCGCCAGCGCGGGTAGGCGGGCGAGTCGGGGCCGGTGGGCAGGACGTCCCCGAACGCGCGGGCGCACGCCAGGCACTGGCACACGCCCCAGTACCTGCGGCTGTAGTCGACCTCGTTGTACGACATCCAGTTGAGGAAGAACCCGTCGACCTCGTAGCGGTCCAGCACCTCGGCGAGCACCTCGAACAGCTTGACCTGGTAGTAGTCGCCGCTGGGGCAGACGCTGGTCAGGCCGTTGTAGACCTGCGCCCGGCCGGCGGCGTCGACGAAGCACCACTCGGGATGCCGTTCCGCGCGCCGGCGGTCGATCTTGGAGAAGTCCATGCGGGCCAGCACCCGCACCCCGCGCCGCCGCGCCGCGGCCACCGCGTCGCCGACCAGGTCGCCCGACGGGCGCGCGGCGAGGGCGGGGTTGCGGGTCTGGAAGTCCAGGTCCGTCGGGTAGTTCGACAGGATGCCGCCGACGCTGAGCAGCCAGGCGTCCGCGCCGAAGCCCTGGAGGTGGTCGAGCACCTTCTCGACGTCCAGACCGGCGTCCACCTCGCGGAGGTTGGTCTGGAACATCCGGAACGGCTCCCGCCACCAGACGCGCGTCACGACAGGCCCCACGAGAGGTGCACGACCTCGACGAGCCCCAGGGCCGGTACCTGGACCTCGGCCCGTCCGTCGTCGGCCGCCACCTTGGCCTCGGCGCCGGTGACCAGCAGCCGCGCCGAGACGTCACGCGCGCCCTCGGGCAGCCGTACGGAGACGGTCTGCGCCGGCAGCGGGAGCGTCTCCCTGATGGCGCCGCGCATGGTCATCGGGTTGCTCAGGTTGACCAGGGTGACGGCGATCCCGCCGGCGTCGCGGCGGACGGCGACGTCCACCAGGCCGGGCCCGCGGACGGTCGCCTCGGGCTCGCCGCCGAGCGCCCACAGGACGGCGTTGCCGATCAGCCGCGCGTGGTCGGCCTGGAGCGCCTCCCAGAAGATGGAGCCGATGTCGAAGGGAAGGTGGACGACGCGGCCTCCGCCCGGCGCCTGCCGGGCGACGACGGCCGGCAGGTCGGGCGCCTGCCTGACGTACACCTCCTCCATCGGCAGGTCGGGGAAGTCGGGGATGAAGCGGAACGGCACGCGGGCGTCCTCGCGCGCCCGCACGCCGAGCAGGCGGGTGCCGCCGATGATGCGGGCGGCGCCGCCGAAGCCCGCGTTGAGCGGGTGCTGGTCCATGAGGCTGATGTAGTTGTTCTTCACCGGGCCGCGGGCGGGCGTGAGCAGGTCGGCGCCGAAGACGTCGGCGAGCCCGAAGTTCGGCCGGCGTTCGCCGTTCTCGTCGTAGAGGGACGATTCGTGCGCGGCCACCAGGCCGCCGCCGGAGGCGACGTACTCGCGGATCACCTGGCACTGCTCGTCGCTCAGCCGGTCGGCGTTCGCGAGGATCAGCACCTTGTGGCGGCGCAGCCGCTCCGGCGTCAGCGCCTGGTCGGCGATCAGCTCGAACGGGATGCGCGCCTCGACCAGCGCCTGGTAGAAGCCGTCCTCATCGGGGAACGCCGGGCCGGTGGGCGGCCGGTCGTTCCGGTTGGGGTCGAGCAGCGCCACCTCGGCGGTGATCTCCATCCCCGACAGGACCGGCTCCAGGTCGGCGTGCAGGTTGAACGCCTCCACGACGGCCGGCACCCAGCGCGGGTCGGAGACCGTGGCGTTGAACTTGGTGAACCAGGGGCGGGCGCCCTGGGCGAAGCCGTCCACGATCCAGGTCTTGGTCTCCTCGGGCGGCGCCACCGAGTCCTTCCAGCGGTACTTGTGCTCGGGACCGACCGAGGTGATGAGCACCACCGGCCGGTCGGGGAACAGCGCCCGGCTGCGCTTGGCCACCCGGCCGGCGAACCACGGCGGCTGGATGCCCGAGCGGCCCTGCTTGTCGACGACGAACATCGGATAGTGCCGGCGGATCAGGTCGCGGTCGAGGTCGCGGGCGGCGAGGCTGCCCAGGTTGGGGATGAACCGGGCGTGCGGCCGCAGGTCCCTGACCGCGCCGTCCCACAGGGCGACCAGCTCGCTCAGCTTGCGCCGCCGCCACGCGACGTAGGCCGGCCAGGCTGGGTCGGCGAAGTCGTTCTCCTTCAGCGGCAGGTCGAACCCGGTCTCGTCGCGGAACGACCGGCGCGCGTCCTCGCTGTAGGAGATGCCCTTGTATCCCTCCCAGCGGTTGGCGAAGATCGCGTCGACGTCGTACTCCCGCACGATCTCGCGGGCCACCTCGGTGACGAACTCCCGGTGGTAGCCGGTGAACGCGCAGCTCAGCCAGATCCCCGGGTAGGCCCAGTGCTCGATGGGGCGCCCGTCGGCGTCGCGCGCCAGCCATTCGGGGTGGGCCTGCGCCGCGTCGGCGTGCAGGGCGTGCGGGTCCACCCGCGCCATGACGTGCATGCCGAGCCCGCGGGCCGCCTCCACGAGCGCCCCGAAGGGGTCGCCGTCGCCGAGGTGCCTGCTGCGGTAGTGGTACGGGACGCGCGTCGGGTAGTAGGCGATGTAGCCGCCGGCGCTGACGCACACGGCGTTGGACCTGCTGTCGCGCATCAGCTCGGTCCAGAAGTCCACGTCGAAGTGGAGCGGGTCGTCCTCGGCCAGGGTGAGCTGCGTCCAGCGCGTCGCGGCTTCCGGCCAGTCGTGACGTGCCCTCGTCGACTCATCGGCCGCTTCCGTCGCACGCGTTCCCATCGTGACACCTTTCCGTCGGTCGACGACCCCCGAGAGAGGTCTCCGGCGATTGTTATACAAGAATGCAGGCCCGACAAGAGCGCATGCTTTTCGGAACGCGGCCCGGCGTGGTCACGCCTCCGGGAGCGCCGCGAGGAGGAGAGGCGGCGTCGTGGGGCTGTCCGAGCCGCCGGCCGGCTCGACCGTGAGCGCCACGTGACCGTCGCCGGGCCGGGCGGTGAGCAGCACGGAGGTGGTCGTCTCCTCCGCGCTCCCGCCGAGGAGGCCCGCCGGGCGCGGGCCGTCCGGCCCCATGAACCACAGCTCGTACGTCCGCCCGGCCGGCAGCTCGGGCAGATCCGACGACGCGAACACCATCCGCCCCCTCGCCCGGGAGATCACCACGGTGCCGGTGCCGCCGGAGGTGACCGGCCGCCGTACCGTCACGGCGTCGGGCGCGGCCAGGACGGCGGCCAGCTCCGTGTTCCGGGCGGCGAGATCGCGACGGGCGTCGAACGCGACGGCCCCCAGCGCGACGGCCGCCGCCACGGCGACCGCCGCCACCCCCGCCATCCTGTCCCTTAGACACATCTCCCAGCCCACGAGACTAGCCCTCAACTCGCA
>NZ_POUD01000130.1 GCF_003236395.1 Nonomuraea aridisoli
GGGCAGGGTGGGGGTTAGTCGGTTTCGCTCCAGTCGAAGGCTTTGGTGATGGCCTTCTTCCAGCCGGCGTAGGCCTTCTCGCGCTGGTCCTTCGTCCACGTCGGTTCCCAGCGGCGGTCCTGTGCCCAGTGGGCGCGCAGTTCGTCGGTGTCGCGCCAGAAGCCGACGGCCAGGCCGGCGGCGTACGCGGCGCCGAGCGCGGTCGTCTCCGAGACGACCGGCCGGCTGACCGGGACGCCGAGGATGTCGGACTGCAGTTGCATGCACAGGTCGTTGGCGGTGACCCCGCCGTCCACCTTCAGCACGTCGAGCACCACCCCCGAGTCCTGCTGCATGGCCTCGACGACGTCGCGGCTCTGGTAGCAGATGGACTCCAGGGTGGCGCGTGCGAGGTGGGCGTCGGTGTTGTAGCGCGACAGGCCCACGATGGCGCCGCGCGCGTCGGCCCGCCAGTACGGGGCGAACAGGCCGGAGAAGGCCGGCACGAAGTAGATGCCGCCGTTGTCCTCGACCTGCCGGGCCAGCGTCTCGCTCTGCGCGGCGGAGGTGATGATGTGCAGCTGGTCGCGCAGCCACTGCACGGCCGAGCCGGTCACCGCGATCGAGCCCTCCAGCGCGAAAACCGCCGGCTGGTCGCCGAACTTGTAGGCCACGGTGGTGAGCAGGCCGCTCTTGGAGCGCACGGGGGTGGTGCCGGTGTTGAGCAGCAGGAAGTTGCCGGTGCCGTAGGTGTTCTTGGCCTCGCCGGGCGAGAAGCACACCTGGCCGACGGTGGCGGCCTGCTGGTCGCCGAGGATGGCGGTGATCGGCACCTCACCGCTGGCCAGCCCGGCAACGGAGGAGACGCCGTAGCCGGCCGGGTCGGACGAGGGGCGGATCTCGGGCAACATCCGGCGCGGGATGCCGAAGAACGACAGCAGCTCGTCGTCCCAGTCGAGCGTGTCGAGGTCCATCAGCATCGTGCGGCTGGCGTTGGTGACGTCGGTGACGTGCACGCCACCGTTGACGCCGCCGGTGAGGTTCCACAGGACCCAGGTGTCGGTGTTGCCGAAGACGGCCTCGCCGCGGTCCACGGCCTCGCGGACGCCGTCGACGTTCTCGAGGATCCACTGGATCTTGCCGCCGGAGAAGTACGCCTCGGGCCGCAGGCCCGTCTTGTCGCGGATGACCTGGCCGCGGCCGTCGCGCTCCAGCGCGGCGGCGATGCGGTCGGTCCTGGTGTCCTGCCAGACGATCGCGTTGTAGTACGGCCGGCCGGTGCGCGGGTTCCACACCACCGTGGTCTCGCGCTGGTTGGTGATGCCCATGGCGGCCAGGTCGCTCGCCTGCAGGCCGCTGCGCTGCAGCGTGCTCTGGATCACCGCGGACGTTCTGGTCCAGATCTCGATGGGGTTGTGCTCCACCCAGCCCGCCCTGGGCAGGATCTGCTCGTGCTCCAGCTGGTACTTGGCCACCTCCGCACCGTCGTGATCGAAGATCATGAAGCGGGTGCTGGTGGTGCCCTGGTCGATGGCGCCCACGAACTCGGGCATGG
Organism: Nonomuraea aridisoli; assembly: GCF_003236395.1. Lineage (GTDB taxonomy): Bacteria > Actinomycetota > Actinomycetes > Streptosporangiales > Streptosporangiaceae > Nonomuraea > Nonomuraea aridisoli. The sequence continues at coordinate 1,535 of NZ_POUD01000130.1, forward strand.
CTTTCTCCTTACGGGTTCGGTCCGAGGTCAGTCCGAGGGCTTGACCACGTCGCGGTCCACGTCGTCGCGAGGCAGGAAGCGGTGGATCATCACCTGGTAGAGGCCGGCGCCGATGACCCCGCCGATCACGGGGCCGACGATGGGCACCCACCAGTACAGATCTCCGTACTGGTCGCGCCAGGCGCCGCCGTACCCGGTGAGGAAGCTGGCCAGGCGCGGCCCGAAGTCACGCGCCGGGTTGATGGCGTAGCCGGCGTTGGTGCCGAAGGCCATGCCGATCCCGACCACGAGCAGGCCGATGAGGAACGGCGCCATGTTCGCCGCCGGCGCCATGTTGGCGACGTCCGACAGGGCGAAGACGACGAAGAGCAGGATGGCCGTGCCGATGATCTGGTCGCGGAAGCCGCCCCACATGTCCACCGGAAGGGTGCCGTTGCCGGGCAGGGTCGAGAAGACGCCCTGCGTCTTGATCGTGTGCCCGGGGTCCACCATGCTCAGGACCTCGTGGTAGTTCCACCGCACGATGAGGGCCGCGACGAAGGCTCCGGCCGTCTGGGCGAGCGCGTACGGGATGACCTTCTTCCAGGGGAAGCCGCGGAAGCAGGCGAACGCCAGCGTCACCGCGGGGTTGATGTGCGCGCCGGTGGTGCGGCCGGCGACGTAGACGCCGAGCGCGACGCCGATGCCCCACGCCCAGGCGATGCTGTCGTGGTCGCCGATCTGGCCCGCGGCGACCTGCGCGACCACGCCCACGCCGAACAGGATGAGCACCATCGTCCCTGCGAATTCGGCGATCAACTCGCCGGCCAGTCCCATCCGCCCCAGACGTCCCGCCATCGCCGCGCCCCCTTCACCCGGCACTCGCGAACGCTGTGAGCCATTCCCTGGTTTACAAAGATGTATACGGCTGTTTTACGACATGTTTCACAAAAGAGCAGAAAGTAAGATTGCTCAGCGGGTCAGAGTTTGCGCGTGAAGGTCATCATGGCCGTTCCCGGGCCGTGATAGCCGGGGACCGGGCCGCCGACCGTGAAGCCCATGCGGCGGTGGAAGGCGATCGACGCGGCGTTGACCGGGGCGGTGATGGCCCGCACGACGTCACGGCCCTCGCCGCGGGCGAGGTCGAAGAAACGCTCGTACAGCGTGCGGCCGAGGCCGCTCCCCCGGGCCTCGGGGGCGACGCCGACGAAGTGGATGTACGCCTCGCCGGGCAGCGACGGCGACGGGAACCCGACGAGAAAGGCCGCCAACCCTCCGTCAGGGCTCTGCGCGATCAGGCTCGTGCGGTGGAAGTGGTCGAGGAAGAGCCGGGGCAACGACGGCAGCACCGGCCGCCCCCACCAGTCGTCGACCACGGCGGCGATGGCGTCGTAGTCGGCGGGGGCGGCGGCGCGCAGGGTGTACGGGGATCCAGGCACGCGTTCAGCCCCAGTGAGGGGGCCTGTTCTCCAGGTAGAAGGCGTCCTGGTCGCCCTCGGGCCAGTCTCCCCAGCCCAGGTCGCGGTCGTCGGACGTCTGCTCGGGTAGGAAATCTTCCACGGACGACATGCTACCGGGGCGTACAAACCGGTACCGAGTGCGTCGCTCGCTCCGGGGACAGGCGTCGATCACCGGGGTACGATGCAAAGGCAGGTGTCGCCTACCCCCCGTGAGGCTGCGCATGGCCACCCCGACCGGCTGGCGGCGAGAAGGCAATCTCCCGGCGGAGCTGACCAGCTTCGTCGGTCGCACGCGTCTCCTCGCCAACCTCAAACGGCACCTCAACGACTCACGCCTGGTGACTGTCACGGGCATCGGCGGAGTGGGCAAGTCGCGCACGGTCCTGCGCCTGGCCCATCAGGTGCGCGCCAACTACCCGGACGGCGTCTGGTTCGCCGACCTCGCCCGCCTGCAGGACGCGGGCATGGTCAAGCACACCATCGCCTCCGCGCTCGGCATCGCCGACCAGTCCTCCCGCGCGGCGTCGGAGTCGTTGTCGGAGTGGGTCGGCGAGCGCGACATGCTGCTCATCATCGACACGTGCGAGCACCTCGTGGAGGGCTGCGCCGAGCTGATCCACGAGCTGCTCGAGGCCGCGCCCAGCCTGAAGGTGCTGGCGACCAGCCGCCAGTCGCTCAACCTCCCCTACGAGCACGTCGTGCCGGTGCCGCCCCTGCAGGTGCCCGGCGAGGACCCGACGGAGAATCTCTTCACCAACGAGTCCGTCCAGCTCTTCGCCGACCGGGCCGGGGCGAGCGTGCCCGACTTCGTGCTCGACGAGGACAACATCGGCCCCGTCGCCGAGCTGTGCCGCCGGCTCGACGGCATCCCGCTGGCGATCGAGCTGGCCGCGGTGCGGCTGCGGGCGCTGTCGGTCGAGCAGATCCTCGGGCTGCTGACCGACCGGTTCAGCCTGCTGGCCGGTGCGAGCCGTACGGCGCTGCCCCGCCACCAGACGCTGCGGGCGGCCATCGGCTGGAGCCACGAGCTGTGCGAGCCGGAAGAGCGGCTGCTGTGGGCGAGACTGTCGGTGTTCGCGGGCGACTTCGAGCTCGACGCGGCGCGCTTCGTCTGCTCCGACGGGCGCCTGAGCGCCGAGCGCATCACCGACCTCATCGGGGGCCTGGTCGAGAAGTCCATCCTGCTGATCAGGAGCAACCACGCGGGCGTGCGCTACAAGCTGATCGACACCCTCGCCGAATACGGCGACGAGTGGCTCGACAAGCTCGGCCAGGCCGAGCAGGTCCGCCAGCGGCACCTGGAGTACTACCTCAGCCTGGCTCAGCGCGGAGAGGACGCCTGGTCGGGGCCGCGACAGATCTACTGGTTCATCCGCATGCGCCAGGAGCACAACAACGTCCGGACCGCGCTCGAGTACGCCCTGAACACACCGGGCAAGGAGCCGCTGGCGCTGACGCTGCTGTCGTCGCTGTGGTTCATGTGGGTCTGCTGCGGGTTCGCCCGCGAGGGCCGGCTCTACCTGGAGCGGGCGCTGGAGGCCAACCCCGCGCCGAGCAAGGAGCGGTGCAAGGCCCTGTGGGTGCTGGCCTACGTGCGCAACTCCCAGGGAGACAGCGTCGGAGGACGGGACGCGGCCGAGCGGTGCAGCGCCGAGGCCGTCAAGGTCGGTGACTCCCGGGCCGTGATCCTGGCCTCCAAGATGCAGGGCACGGCGGCGATGCTCCAGAACGACATGCAGAAGGCCAGCGCGCTGCTCGGTGTGGCGATCGAGTTCAACACCGACAACAAGGAGCTCAACCCCGGGCTGCTGCCCGCCATCGTCGAGCTGTCCATCGTGCTGACCGCCCAGGGGGAGTTCTACGAGGCCGAGTCCTTGCTGCAGGACTGCCTGCAGGTGTGCAGGGAGCGCGGGGAGCTCTGGCTGAGCTCGCACGCGCAGTGGGCGCTGGCGGGCGTCCGCCTCGCGACCAACCGGCCCGAGCAGGCGCTGCAGAACGTCAGGGAGGGGCTGCGGATCAAGCTGCACTTCCACGACACCCTCGGCACCCTGCTGGCGCTGGAGTCCGCGGCCCGCATCTTCGTGACCCTCGACCGGTTGCCGCTCGCCGCCATGCTGCTGGGTGCGCTGCACCAGAACTGGCGGACGGCCGGCCTGCCGCAACTGGGCGCGCCGTTCCTGTCCGACGACCACAACGCGTGCGTCCGGGAGTGTGTGCAGCGGATGGGTGAGCTGGCCTACAAGAACGCCTTCGAGGAAGGCGCCCGCATCGATGTCGAGGAGGCGTCCGCGCTCGCGCTCGGCGAGCTGGACGCCCTCGACGAGATGTGACGGCTCAGACCGCCTGCGGCCAGCGGGTGTCCTCCGGCCACGCCTGGATGAAGCGTGCGCTGCCGAAGGAGAACTCGATGTGGCCGCGGATCCAGTGCTCCAGGCCGCGCACGTAGGCCAGCACCGGCTCGGGGGCCCACTTCGCCACGGCCTCGCGGCGCTCGACGAACGTGGCGATGGCGTCGTTGTGCAGCCGCGCCACCTCCAGCAGCGCGTCCTGCAGCGAGAGGGACTTGTGGGTGGCCAGCACCGTCACGATGTTGTGCCTGGCCTTGTCGCTGCGGCGCTCCTTGGCGTACGAGAGCAGGTCGTTGTCCCAGCCGACGAGGTCGCAGGCCAGGTCGGAGAGCAGCCGCACGTCGGGGTGGTACCAGTCCTCGGTCTCGATGCGGTAGCCGCCGCCGAGGTCGATGAGGGCGAAGCAGGTGTACGTGGCGCCGGTGGTGCGGCGCATCAGCAGGTAATCCTCGGGAGTGGGGATGGTGTCGGCCTCACGGTTGGCCGCCTCCCAGATCTGGGCGAACAGATATTCCTTCACCGCGCCACGCCAGCGGTCGACCTGTTCGGGAGTGCCTAACGCGGAAATGCGGCCGAGGATGTCCTTGAGAGCGAGGCTGAACGGATTGCCGGAATCGGCCTCCCCGTCGAGACTTCTCAGGATCGCGGGCAGGGCCCGGGCGACCGTGGCGGAGCTGTCGCCGATTCCTTCCCTTTCGCAGAACCCGTCGTCGAAGGCCCAAAGCCAGAAGTACCAATCAGTGATCACCCGGAGGCTCTCGTGCGGCACGGTGGGGTTGGTGCGCGCGGGAAGGGAACCGAGCTCTGATCGCCTGAAGTACTCGACCCCGTCGGCGTCCGGAAGCATGCCGGAGGCGGCGACCCAGGCCTGGCTCTCCGCGGTGACTTCCGCATGACGGACATTGATCTCGTTCGGGAACGGGCACGGCAGAGGGGGGATGTGCAGAGGTCGCGTAGCGAAGGAATGCGCAGAAGTAGCCACGCCATACAGCATGACGATGGAGCCTGAGAAAGGCCACACTCGGCTACTTATATGCCGTTTAAACTGGTTTCATACTATGAATCGCGTCGTGTGAACCATTGGACAAATTGGTCCATTGCGAACATTTGGGCAGTTTCCAGCGCAGACGGCCGGCCCGCGTGGGGGTCGGCGCCCGCGTCGAGCAGCGCCCTCACCGCCTCGGCGTCCTTCTTGAAGACCGCGCCGGCCAGTGGGGTCTGGCCGCGGTCGTTCGCGCGGTCGGGGTCGGCGCCGTGGGCGGCGAGCATGCGGACCGTGTCCGCGTGGCCGTGGTAGGCGGCCAGCATCAGCAGGGTGTCGCCCTTCTGGTTGGTCAGGTTGGCCGGCACCCCGGCCTCCACGTACGCGCGCAGCGTCTCTGTCTCCCCCGCCCTGGCCAGGTTGAACAGCTTGGTGGCGAACTCTTCCAGCTCCGGGTCCCCGTCCATGTCGTTCATTGTGCCCCGGATAAAGTGCCCTGCACGGAATCGTTCCGGCGCGTCGTAGGTTCTGGTGATGAGTACCTAGGGAAAGGCTGTCCAACCGTGTTCGACCCGAAGGATCTCTACAAGCTCGCAGACGACGCGCCCGAGCTGCCCGATCCGGTGTTGCTGTACCACTTCGACGGTTTCGTTGACGCGGGCGGTGCCGGACGCCTCGCGGTGGGCCACCTGCTGGCCGAGCTGGAGCATCGGGTCGTGGCGACGTTCGACGTGGACCGGCTGCTCGACTATCGGTCGCGACGGCCGATCATGACGTTCGACACCGACCGGTGGGTCGAGTGCGAGACCCCCGAGCTGGTCGTGCACGCCGCCAAGGACGCGACGGGCACGCCGTTCCTGCTGATGAGCGGCCCCGAGCCGGACCGCGAGTGGGAGCTGTTCATCCGGGCGGTGGGCGAGCTGGTGGAGCGAGTGAAGGTGAGCAAGCTGGTGACGGTGCACGGCGTCCCGATGGCCGTCCCGCACACCCGGCCGCTCGGCATCACGATGCACGCCACCCGCCCCGAGCTGGTCAACAGCCAGGCGAGCGTGTTCGGGCGGGTCCAGGTGCCGGGCAGCGTCGCGGCGCTGCTGGAGCTGCGGCTCGGTGCGAAGGGTCACGACGCGATCGGGTACGCGGTGCACGTGCCCCACTACCTGGCGCAGGCGGAGTACCCGACCGCCGCCGTGACCGGCCTGGAGGCCGTGACGCGGGCGACCGGTCTGGTCTTCCCGATGGACGCGCTGCGCGAGGCCGCCCGGCGTACGACGACGGAGATCGAGGAGCAGATCCGCGCCTCCACCGAGCTGTCCACCGCCATCACCGGCCTGGAGCAGCAGTACGACGCCTTCGCCGCCGGCTCGCAGCGGGAGAACCTGATGGCCGAGACGACGCCCATGCCCACGGGCGACGAGCTCGCCGCCCAGTTCGAGCGTTTCCTCGCCGAACGTGACGAGGACTGACGGCATGGACGACGTCCGCGTCGGCCTCGTCGGCTACGGCACCGCCGGGGCGTACTTCCACGCCCCGCTGATCGACGCCACCCCGGGCCTGACCCTGTCGGCGGTGGTGACCCGCGACCCCGGCCGCCAGGCCGAGGTCGGCGGCAAATACGGCGCCGCGGCGGTCTCCGACGTGGAGGACCTGTGGCAGCGCTGCGACCTCGTCGTGGTGGCCTCCCCCAACCGCACCCACGTGACCACCGCCGCCTCCGCCCTCAGCCACGGCCTGCCGGTCGTCGTGGACAAGCCGCTGGCCCGCACCGCCGAGGAGGGCCGCGAGCTGGTACGCCTGGCGCGCGAGCGCGGGCTCATGCTCACCGTCTTCCACAACCGCCGGTGGGACGGCGACTTCCGCACCGTGCGGCGGCTGATGGGCGAGGGGCGGCTCGGCGACGTGCTGCGCCTGGAGTCGCGCTTCGAGCGGTGGCGGCCGGTGCCCAAGGGCGGCTGGCGCGAGAGCGGCACCCCTGAGGAGGTCCCCGGCCTGCTCTACGACCTCGGCAGCCACCTGGTCGACCAGGCCCTCCAGCTGCTGGGACCGGTGCGCGAGGTCTACTGCGAGAGCGACGTGCGCCGGGCCGGGGTCTCGGGCGACGACGACACGTTCATCGCGCTCACCCATGAGAGCGGGGCCCGCTCCCACCTGTGGGCCAGCTCGATGGCGGCCCGGCTCGGCCCCCGCTTCCGCGTGCTGGGCTCGTCCGCGGCCTTCGTCAAGCACGGCATGGACGTGCAGGAAGAGCGCCTGCGCGCCGGGATGCCGCCGGACGTGCCCGGGTTCGGCGACGACGAGGAAGACCGGTGGGGCGTGCTCGGCACGCCCGGCGACCAGCAGATCGTGCGCACCGAGTCGGGGGCGTACCTCGACTTCTACCGGGGGGTGGCGGCGGCGCTGCGCGAGGGCGCGGCGCCGCCCGTGGACCCGGACGGCGCCGTCGAGGTGCTGGCCGTCCTGGAGGCGGCCCGGCTGTCGGCGACCCAGCGGATCGTCGTCCACCTGAGCTGAGCGGGTCCTCAGTCGCGCAGGCGGGCGCGCATCGCCTCGGTGTCGGCGTCCGTCCAGCCGTGCCGTGCGAGCCAGCCCGCCGGGCCGCCGTAGCGGTCGTCGAGCACGCCGAGGAACTGCTCGATGTAGCGGGCGCGCGGCATGTGGTCGTCCGCGGGGCGCGAATCCAGGTCATCCCGGTACGTACTGCTGCCGCGCAGGCGCTTGAGTATCAGCTCCAGGCGCTCCCCCGTGGCCACGTAGTCCTCGACGATGGCCTCGCGGGTCGCGCCGGCGACCTCCAGCGCCAGCGCCGACACCACGCCGGTGCGGTCCTTGCCCGCCGCGCAGTGCACGAGCGAGGCGCCGTCCTCGAGCGCCAGCGCGCGCAGGGCCGCCACCACGGCGTCGGGCCGGTCACGCAGGTAGCCGAAGTAGAAGCCGGTCACCCGCAGCTCCTCGTCCAGCGTGCGGCCCGCCCACGGCAGCACCCGCTCGCCGTCGATCCCTTCGGGGGTGTCGGCCTCGACGTCGGTGTGCCGGCCGCCCTCGGCGAACAGCGTCAGGTGGTGGTGGCGCACCTCCGGCACCAGGGTGAGCGGGCCCGGCCCCTCCAGCCGCACCTCGGCGACCGAACGCAGGTCGACGACATGCCGCAACTTCAGCTCCCCGACGAGCACGCGCACGTCGGCGGAGGTGAGGCCCTGCAGGTTGTCGGCGCGGAAGACGCGCCCGAAGCGAGTACGGCCACCGTCGCGCGTCGGCAGTCCGCCCAGGTCACGCGCGTTGACCGCGCCTTCCAGCTCTATCCACCTCGTCATCTCGCTCATTGTCGTGACCCTATATGTCCGCCAAAGATGAGCGGATTCGACGTTCATAACGCAGCATGAACGTATGGATCCACGAGCTCTGCCTCCACGGCTGGTGATCGATCCAACGCTGTCCCCGGAGATCGCGGCCGAGCTGCGGTCGAGCCCTCACCTCCTGCGCCTGACGCGGTCGGGCGCGCGCATGGACACCGCGCACAACCCCGCCCTGCTGTTCGTCCTGCCCGCCTTCCTCGTGCTCCTCGCCGTGCTCACGAGCGCGGAGCCGTTGTTCGTGGCGGGGATGGGGACGGGGGTGATCGTGCTCTTCCGGTGGATCGCGATGGACAACTCCTACCGTTCCACCAGGCGCAGGCTCCATCTGGCGCGTGCCCACGCCGACCGCTACATCCTGCCGGAGGACCTCGACCATCCCTGTCAGATGCTGCTGCGCCGGGCCCAGAACGCGGTCGACGCGATACTCAACTCCAAGGTGCACAAGGCCGGGCTGATCGACACCATCGACAACCAGGTGTCGCTGCCGGAGGAGTTGTGGGAGATCGCCCAGCGACTGCGGCGGCTGTCGGCCATGCACACCGAGCACGGCAAGCTCGTCCCCCGGGAGCTGCCGCCCGGCATGGAGGACGCGTTCAAGCCGTACACGAACGCCCTCGACGCCGCCTGGACGTCGCTCACCCACCGGGTCCGTCACCTGGAGAAGTACGCCAAGCAGGTGCTCAAGGCCGACAAGGTCTACAGCACGCACAAACGGCTGGAGGCGCTGGCCGCCAAGACGCCGGAGTACCAGCGGCTGATCGCCGACACCGTCCGCGACGACCTGGCCAAGGAGCACATCAAGGAGCTGTCCGACCAGGCGGCCCACGTGCGCAGGTTGTTCGAGGAGAGCATCGTGCAGGCCCGGCAGGCCGCCGGTGAGCTGCTGCGCACGCCGTTCTCCGACCCGGCGGGCGGCTCGCTGGAGGGCCCCGGCAAGACCACCGGGTACGGCACCGGCTGAACCCTCAGCTCGCCTCCGCACGCGCGCGCCGCAGGAGCTCCAGGGTGCGGCGCATGCCGGCCTCGTTGCCGAGGCTGCGGTAGATCGCCCTGGCCTGCTCCAGGGGCTCCACGGCGGCCGTGCGACCGCCCGCGTCCAGGTGCGCCTCGCCCAGGTAGCGCAGGCTCAGCGCCATCCACCACCGGTCCTCCAGCTCCTCGAACGCCGCCACCGCGCGCCGCAGCTCCAGCTCCGACTCCTCGGTCCGGCCGAGCCTGGCCAGCGCGCGCCCGGCCGACACCGCGGTGCGCGCCACGCCCCAGGAGTCGCCGAGCGCGGCCAGGATGTCCTCGGCCCGCCGTACGTACTCGAGCTCGCGCAGCCCGTTGTCGGGGTCGCCGACCTCGCCGGCCGCGCGCAGGCAACGGGCCTCCTCCCACAGCTCGCCGCGCTGGCGGAACATCTCCGCGGCCCGGTCGAGGCTGAACCCGGCCCGGGTGAACTGAACGGCGGCCTGCCGGTGCTCGCCCGCGCGGTGCTCGCCGCGGGCCTGCGCCGCCAGCACCTCACCGTAGGCGCGCAGGGTCTGGGCCTCGGAGTAGCGGTTGCCGTCGCGTTCGAAGACCTCCAGGGCGTACTCCAGCAGCTCTCTGGCCTCCTCTGGCTTGCGCTCGGCCAGGCGCAGCTCGGCGAGGTTGCGCTGGGTGCGGGCCATCCACCACAGGTCCTCCTCGGCCCGGAAACCGGCGATGGCGTCGATGAGGAAGTCCTGTGCCCGGTCGAGGTGGCCGTCGCTGAACAGGGTCATCCCGATCGTGCGCCGGGCCCTGGCCGCCCACCACGACTCGCCCAGGTCGGTGAAGAGCACGAGCGCGCGCTTCGCCTCCTCCTGCGCCCTGCGGCGCAGGCCGAGGCCGCCGTGGACGGCGGCGGCGTCGAGCAGCGCGATGGCCAGCGCACGCCGGTCGCCCGTCTGCTCGGCGGCCTCGTGGCCGAGCTCGGCCACGGCCGCCCAGTCGGCCCAGTACGCCCGCAGCGAGTGGCAGAGCGAGCAGAACGCCCTGGCCAGGCCCCAGGTCAGCTCCCAGAGCCGCAGCTGGTGGGCCAGGTTGATCATCGACAGGAGGGCGAGCCGTTCGGCGTTGAGCCAGTCGGCGGCGCGGACCTCTCCGTCCATGGTGGAGCGGCGCCCGCCGCGGCTCCAGTCCTGCGGCCAGCGGTTCTGGGCGGCCTCCTCGGCACGGCGGCGGTAACCGGACAGGACGCGTTCGATGGCGGCGCGGCGGCGGTCGCCGTCCTGCTCGGCGAGCTCGGCGGCGAACACGCGGACCAGGTCGTGCAGCCGGTAGCGCATCGCGCCGGTCTGGTCGGTGCCGGAGCATTCGGCCAGCTGGGCGTCGATGAGGGCTTCGAGCTGGTCGGCGCCGTCGAGGCCGGAGATGTCGAGCAGCTCGCCGGCCACCCAGCCGGGCACGTCGGGCGCGGTCAGGGAGCTGAGCAGGCGCAGCAGGCGGCGCTGCATCCCGGTGCAGTCGTCGTAGCTGAGCTGGACGGAGGCGCGCACGCTCTTGTCCACCGTCGGGGCGACCTGGAGGTTGTCGAGGATGCGGCGGGTGTCGGCCAGCCGGTCGGCCATGTCGCGCATCGTCCACTGCTCGCGGGTGGCGAGCCGGCCGCCGCAGATGTTGATCGCCAGCGGCAGGTTGTCGCAGAGCCGTACGATCTGCCGGGCGGCGTCGAGGTCGGCCGCGACCCGGTCGTCGCCGGCCAGCCGGGCCAGCAGCTGGATGCCCTGGGCCTCGGTGAACTCGACGAGCTTCTTGTCGTAGGTGCCGTAGAGGTACAGCGGCGCGCGGGAGGTGACCAGCACCGCGCAGCCGGGCTCGGCCGGGATCAGCGGGGCGATCTGGGCGGAGTCGTGGGCGTTGTCCAGGCCGATGAGGATCCGGCGGCCCTTGGTCCAGGTCAGCCAGAGCTTGCCGAGCTCCTCCAGGCCGCCGGGGTCGGTGGTGAGGCGGACGCCGAGCGCGCGCAGGAAGCCGATCAGCACCTCCTCGGGGCGGACCGGGGCGTCCACGCCGCCGCGCAGGTCGGCGTAGAGGCGGCCGTCGGGGAAGCGGGCGGCGACCTCCTGCCCGAACCGGGTCATGAGCGCCGACTTGCCGACGCCGCCGCGGCCGTACACGGAGATGACCAGGGGCGGTGAGACGTCGGAGGATCTCCTGCGCCCGTCGAAGACCCGGTGCAGCTCGGCGAGCGTCTCTTCGCGGCCGGTGAAGTGCTCGGGGACGGGCGGCCAGTGGTCGGGGGCGAGCGTGCCCGGCTCCGGCCGCGCGCGCGGCCTGGGCCGGACGTCGGTGGTGGCCCAGGTCGTCAGCCCCACGAGGACGGCCGCCGCCATCGTGACGCCGACCTTGGCCATCGGCGGGATCTCCCACTCCAGGGAGGCCGCCAGCACGCTCGCGGCGCCGGCCGCGAGACCGGCCGCGACCGGCGCCGGCCATCGGCGGCGGCGCCGGTCCGGTAACTTCCCCGTCAACGAACACCCCCTCTTGGGGGTGATTCAAACCGATGGGGTACGGCTTGCGCCAGCCGTACCCCAAGGTTCACTCAGCGGCCATTCACGTTACAGGTGGCCGTCATCGTCTTGCCGGGGTCGCTCTCCGAGGTGGCGGTGAGCGTGACCTTCGCCTTGCGGTCGCCGCCGTCGGCGCGGACGGCGTTGACGATCACGGTGTCCCGCTCGCCGAACTCGAGGTTCGCCAGGGCGTTGGGCAGCTGGGTGGTCCAGCCCTTGCCCTCGACCGTGGCGGTGAGCCGGTAGACGTCGCTGTTGAGGTACTTGCTGACGTCCTCGGGGTGCTGCCCCTGCACGGGGGCGGACTTGCCGGTGTTGGTCAGCGGGAAGCGGCAGACGGAGACGCCGGCGCCGCCGGGGACGCCGGAGCCGTGCTGCAGCTTCACGCCGCGCCGCTGCGGGCCCGAGCCGTCGAGCGAGCGGACGGCGACCGTGTAGGACAGCTCGCCGTCGCCGTTGCGCTCCAGGTCGGTGACGTAGAAGTGCAGGCGGTTGTCCTCGTCGACGAACTCGTACTCGCTGCCGGAGTTCGTGCCGGCGTGGAAGAGGGCGTCGGACAGCTGACGGTAGTCGCCGATGGTGATGGGCACCTCGGTGCCGTCCGGCAGGACGTAGTCGGTCATGCCGATGTCCTGCGGGTTGGCGTCGATCACCCATTCGAACGGGGCGCTGTCCTGGTTCTTGGTCTTGGCCAGGAGCACGCCGGAGTCGGGGGTGAAGGAGTCGGCGCCCATGCGGTCGACGACCTCGACGGTGTAGTTGTCGTAGTTGCCGCCGTCGCACATCGGGTCGGTGCGCCAGTCGCAGTTGGGGTTGTGGTCCTCGGTGTCGAACGAGACGTTGATGCCCGACAGCTCGTCCTCGCCCGGCTGCACGACGCGGGCCAGGACCTTGGCGGTGACCAGGCCGGACTCGTCGAGCGCCTCACGCGACAGGCGCAGCACGTTCTGCTCGTCCACCATGCCGAGGTCGATCTTGTTGCGCAGCATGTGCTGGGCGCCCATGGACGCGCCGGCGACCGGCGGGATCAGCCAGCGCGAGTGCGGGCCGCCGGGGCCGTTGAAGCTGCCGCGGCTGAGCATCTCCCAGATGCCGGTGTACGCCCGCCGCGGCGGCACGCCATACGGATTGTTGTAGTTGTCGGCGATGCCGAAGATGTGGCTCAGCTCGTGGGCGTAGGTGCCCATGCCGGAGCTCTCGGTCTGCACCGAGTCGACGCCGAAGCGCGCGTTGGGCCAGAAGGTGGAGCCGGCCTGCCAGGAGGTCCAGTCGACGTAGCGGGTGGTGGACCAGTTGGGCAGGTTGTCGTCGCCCTCGGGACCGAACTCGTCCGGCACGTCCTCCTTGGTGGGGAACTTCATCATGCCGAACTCCTGCCAGGTGCCCGACTCGTCCTGACCGGCGCTCAGGTAGAAGACGAAGTCGAACTGGTCGGCGACCTCCTGGCCGACGTCGGCGAGCCAGGCGGCGTTGCCGTCGGTGCGCAGGTTCCTGTTGCAGGTGTCGCCGGCCGGGCAGTGGTTGCGCTGGTACTCCATGCCGTACTCGTGGTCCTTGCCCGGCATGGTGTACGGGCCGAAGCCGGTCAGGTCCACGCCGATCCGGCCGCCGGAGTCCTCCATCCAGTACTCGTGGATGGTGTGACCCTGGTTGAGCTCGTTCGGGGTGTTGAGGAAGTCCTGGTAGAACTTCGCCACCTGGTCGCTCGGGATGTCATGGGCCTGCGAGCTCGGGTTGCCGAAGACCGTCGAGCCCTCCGGCTGCGTCACCACGAACGGCTGGTTCGGGTAGTCGAGCAGCACGAGGGCGCCCTTGAACTGGCGGTCGGAGCCCTTGACGCTCGGATCGTTCCAGTTGGTGCCCGGGGGCTTCTTGTAGTCCTCCCACGTCATGTGGTCGGGGTTCTCCCAGTTCTGGGGGTCGATCGGCTCGAGGTCGGCGACCGGCCGGGCCCGCTGGGCCTGCGCGGGGCCGTCGAGCTGCCACGGCTGGGTCTGCGGCCAGTGGTTCTGCCGCCAGGGCGTGTCGGGATCGACGCTGGGGGGTGCTGCGGAAGCGGGGGTGGCCACCATGGCCATCGGGATCACCACGATGGCGGCGAACACGCCCTTTAACAGCTTCTTAGGGGCTATCACACGGAATGACGGTATCCACGTTGTTGACGGAGATCACCCGCTGAATGTAGGGAAGACCTGTACTGAAATTTCCGACATATGTTGAAACCTCCAGGTGAACAGGTGGGGCCTGTGGCGGACCTCCAGAAGACCGTGGAAGAGCTCGCCGCCCGCCTCGGCCGCCCTCTGCTGCTCGAGGACCGGGTGCAGCGCGTCGTGGCGTACAGCGAGCAGAGCGGCGCCATGGACGACGTGCGCCGCGACTCGATCCTGCGCCGGCACACCGTGCCCGAGGTCCGGCAGTGGTTACGGGCGGCCGGCATCCACCGGGCCACCGCGCCGCTGCGCACCCCTGGCGCGCCGCATCTGGGCCTGTTACCCAGGGTCTGCGTCCCCGTACGGCACGCCGACGGGCTGCTCGGCTTCCTGTGGTTCATCGACGCCGACCCTCCCATGTCCCGCGCGCAGGTGGACAACGCCGCGGCCGCCGCGCCCGCCCTGGCGCTGGCCCTGTTCCACGAGAGCCTGGCCACCGGCCTGGCCTCCCATCGGGAGTTGGAGGCGGTCACCGGACTGCTGCTCGGCGAGCGGGACGCGGCCAGGCAGCTCATCGAGGCGGGGGCCTTCCCGCAGGCGCAGCCGGTGACCGTCCAGGTGGCCAGGCCCCGTACCGCCGAGCCGGACGACGCGCTGCGGCTGGCCCTGGAGCAGGGGCTGCTGGCGCTGCGCCGGCGGCTGAGCGGGCACCACCCGCTGCACCTGGTCCGCTACGACCACGCCGTGCTGCTCACCGCCGGGGTCCCGGTCCCGGCCGACGAGCTGCACGCGGCGATGCCGGTGCCCGTGGTGGTCGGCGTCGGGCGCGGCCGCCCGGCGCTGGCGGAGGCGGCGGACTCCTACGAGGAGGCGCGGCACGCGGCCGAGGTGGCGGCGCGGGTGCCGGGGCTCGGGCGGACGGCGGAGTGGGCGCGGCTCGGCGTCTACCGGATGCTCACCCAGGTGCCGCCCGACCAGGATCTGCACCCGGGGCTGGAGGAGCTGCTGGCCGACGCCCAGCACCTGCCGTTGCTGGAGACGCTGGAGACGTACCTGGATCTGGCGGGCAGCGCGGTCGCGACGTCGCGGGCGCTGCGGCTGCACCGTACGTCGCTGTACTACCGGCTGCAGCGCGTGGAGGAGCTGGCCCGCACCGACCTGAAGGACGGCGGTGAACGGCTCGCCCTGCACCTCAGCCTCAAGCTGGCGCGACTCTCGGGACGGTACGCACCCAGGGGATTCTCATAATTCATCTTGATTGCGCCTTTGTCCCGATATCCCGTTTAATTCATAAAAGGGGCTAGATCGACGGGAGATCAGATGCCGTCTGCGAGGCGTGCCGGGCCGGGTCCGGGCAGGCACGCGCCCGCCCCTGTCGTGCTCCACTCCGCGCCGCTCGTCCTGCCCATGTGCGTCGATCCCCTCCGTGACGGCGCCGTCGCCACCAAGGGCGCCCACGTGCTCGGGGTGGGGCCGCGGGCGGAGCTGCGCTCCGCCTACGCCTCGGCCGAGGAGGTGCGGTGGCCGGGCATGATCGTGGCCGGCCTGGTGGACGCCTGCTCCTCCTCCCGCGCTCCCGCCCCCGGGGTGACCGCGCGGGCGAGCCTGGTGTGCGACCCGGCCGACTGCCTGGGCCTGCCGGGCATCGGCTACGTCCGGGTGAACAGCGCCGGCGAGGAGGAGTGGGAGGAAGGCGAGCGGGACGCGGTCATCACGGCCATCCGCGAGGTCGAGCGGCCGCACGCGGTCGGCATCGCCGCGCTCACCGGCGACTTCCAGGTGCTGGAGGACGTCGCCGTGCTGTCCAGGACGTTCGGCCTGCGCCTGCTGGCCGACCTGGACCGCCACTCCACCGCCGCCCTGGACGAGGCCGGGGTGCTCGGGCCGCTGTGCCACGTCGCGTGCGCCCGGCCGCTCGACCCCGGGGAGCGCAAGCTGCTGCGGCTGCGCGGGACCGCGGTGGCGCTCTGCCCTCCGGGGCCCGATCCGGGCGGCGACACCCTGGCGCTGCTGGAGGAGGGGAACACCGTCGCGTTCGGCAGTCACGGGCTCGCCTGGGACCCGTGCCGGGAGGGCGGCGCCGGGCCGCTCGATCTGGCCGCCGCCGTCCGGCGGCACGTGCGCGGGCGCGGCCAGCGCCCCCGGGGGCTGGACCGGCGGCTGGTCGAGGCGGTCACCATGGGCGGGGCCGCGGCACTCGGCATGGACAGGGGCAAGGGACGGGTCGGGTCGCTGTGCCGCGGCGCCCGCGCCGACTTCGCGGTGTACGACGCCCGCGGCCGTTACCCGTACGCCGCGCTGCTCGCCCAGCCGCCCTGCGTGGGCAGGGTCATAGGCGGCGTGATCACCAGAACCGCCGCCTGAGCCGCGGCTCACCTGAACTGCTCGTCCACCAGGGTCAGCAGCTCGCGCAGCTGCTCGCGCTGGTCGTCCGACAGGACGGCGAACAGCTCCTCACCCGCCCGCCGGCGCGCGTCGCGCGCCCGTTCGGCCAGCGCGCGGCCTTCGGGCGTGATCACGACCAGCGTCGAACGGCGGTTGGCCGGATCGACCTCCCTGCGCGCCAGCCCCGCCTCCTCCAGCGCGTCCACGACGGGCGTCAGGGAGCGCGGCACGATGCGCAGCTCTTCGGCCAGTTGCACCATCCGCAGCGGCCGCCGCGCGCCGGCCAGCGCGCGCAGCGCCCGCGCCTGGCCGGGGTTGAGGCCGAGGGGCTCCAGCCGATGAACGTAGCCGCGCCGCAACCGCCTGCCGACCAGGTGCAAGAGCTCGGCGAGCTCCCTTTCTTCCATATCGCCAAGTTTAGCCGGAACAAATATGAGTTAGCCTCTGTTTGAGTGGACATCTGGAAGGAGGCCCCGCCTGTGGCCGAGGAACCACGCGCGCCGCTCGGGCGCATCGTCAGACTCTTCGGCGCCTACCGCGCCCGTCTGGCCCTGGTAGGCGCCTTCATCCTGCTGTCCTCGCTGGTGTCGCTGGCCTCGCCGTTCCTGCTGCGCGAGGTGCTCGACACGGCCATCCCCGCACGCGACGCCGGGCTGCTCGCGCTGCTGGCCCTGGGCATGATCGCGGTGGCCGTCACGACGACGGTGTTCGACGTGCTGCAGACGCTGGTCTCCACGACCGTGGGCCAGCGGGTGATGCACGACCTGCGCGTCGCGGTCTACTCCCACCTGCAGCGCATGTCGCTGGCCTTCTTCACCCGCACCAAGACGGGCGAGGTCCAGTCGCGCATCGCCAACGACATCGGCGGCATGCAGGCGGTCGTCACCTCGACGACCGCCTCTCTCGTCTCCAGCCTCACCACCGTGATCGCCACGTTCGCCGCCATGATGGCGCTCGACTGGCGGCTCACGATGATCTCCCTCGCGCTGATGCCGTTCTTCGTGTGGATCAGCCGCAAAGTCGGCTCGGAGCGCAAGCGCATCACCTCCGAGCGGCAGCGCAAGCTGGCGACCATCGCGACCATGGTGCAGGAGTCGCTGTCGATCAGCGGCATCCTGCTGGGGCGCACCATGGGCCGCTCGTCCGAGCTGACCGAGCGTTTCGGCCGGGCCTCCCACGAGCTGGCCGACCTCGGCGTGCGCACCAGCATGGCGGGGCGCTGGCGGCAGTCGTCCGTGCAGTTCGTCATGGCCGCGATGCCCGCGGCGATCTACTGGGCGGTCGGCCACACCGGCGCGATCTCGGTGGGCACGCTGGTGGCGTTCACGACGCTGCAGACCGGCATGTTCCGGCCGCTGGTGCAGCTGCTGCGGCTCGGGGTCGAGGTGCAGACCTCGCTGGCGTTGTTCGGGCGCATCTTCGAGTATCTCGACCTGCCCGTCGACATCCACCCCGGCACGCGCCGGCTGGAGGACGTGCGCGGCGAG
Source organism: Nonomuraea aridisoli (assembly GCF_003236395.1). Taxonomy (GTDB): domain Bacteria; phylum Actinomycetota; class Actinomycetes; order Streptosporangiales; family Streptosporangiaceae; genus Nonomuraea; species Nonomuraea aridisoli. The sequence goes on from NZ_POUD01000130.1 coordinate 19,194, forward strand.
GTGCGCTTCGAGAACGTCGACTTCTCCTACGGCGACGCCCCCACGCTGGAAGGGATCGACCTCACCGTGCCCGCGGGCGGCAGCCTGGCCGTCGTGGGCGAGACCGGCTCCGGCAAGACCACGCTCAGCTACCTGCTCCCCCGGCTCTACGACGTCACCGGCGGCCGGGTCACCATCGACGGGGTGGACGTGCGGGAGCTGACGTTCGAGACGCTGAGCGAGACGGTCGGCGTGGTGTCGCAGGAGACGTACCTCTTCCACGCCTCGATCGCCGACAACCTGCGCTTCGCCCGGCCGTCGGCCACCGACGAGGAGCTGGAGGCGGCGGCGCGCGCCGCGCACATCCACGACCACATCGCCGCGCTGCCCGACGGCTACGACACCCTGGTGGGCGAGCGCGGCTACCGGTTCTCCGGCGGCGAGAAGCAGCGCCTGGCCATCGCCCGCACGATCCTGCGCGACCCGCGGGTGCTCGTCCTCGACGAGGCCACCAGCGCGCTCGACACCCAGACCGAGCGGGCCGTGCAGGAGGCGCTCGACACGCTGGCGCGGGGCCGTACGACGATCACGATCGCCCACCGCCTGTCCACCGTCCGCGACGCGGACCAGATCGTCGTGCTCGACCACGGGAGGATCGTCGAGCGCGGCACCCACGACGAGCTGCTGGCCGCGGGCGGACACTACGCGGCGCTCGTGAGCCGCGACGATCCCCAGTTGAGTCCGGCCTAAACGTGGACTGCCTCACATTCCGGGCATGACGGAAATCCGCTTCGGGACGGGTGGTGTTCAACCCCCGGCAGATCTCCCAAGGCAAGGATCGTCGTGTCTCCCTCCCCCTCCCCGTTCAGAGCTCTCCGTCATCACAACTACCGGCTCTGGGCGGGCGCCGACGTCATCTCCGTCACCGGCACCTGGATGCAGGTCCTCGGCGTCAACTGGCTCATCCTCACCCTGACCGGCTCGGCGACCAGCGTCGGGCTGAGCCTGGTCATGCAGGCGCTGCCGACCCTCGCGCTGGGCATGTGGGGCGGCGCGCTGGCCGACCGGCTGCCCGCGCGGCCCGTCGTGATCGCCGCGCAGCTCGCCCAGGCCGCCCTCGCCGCCGCGCTGGCCGTCATCGCGCTGGCGGACGTGCGCTCCGTCCTGCCGATCTACGCCGTGGCGCTGGCCGGCGGCGTGGTCACCGCGCTCGGCGGGCCGGCGCTCGGCCGCTTCGGCGCCGAGGTGGTGCCGCCCGCCGACCTGCCGAACGCGATGGCGCTCGGCTCGGTCCTCAGCTCCGCGGGCCGCATCCTGGGCATGAGCCTGGCGGGCGCACTGCTGCCGATCACCGGCAACGCCGGGCTGTTCACCCTCAACGCGGCCACCTTCTTCGTCGTGATCGCGGCCGTGGCGGCCATGCGGCGCCGCGAGTTCCACGTGCTGGCCGTCGCCGAGCGGCAGCCCGGCGCCGTCCTCGACGGCCTGCGGTACGTGCTGCGCACGCCGTGGCTGCTCGCCGTGCTCGCGCTCTGGTTCGTCTCGGGCAGCCTCGGCCGCAACTACCAGGTCACCATGGCCGCCATGAGCGCCGGGCCGCTGGCGTCGGGGGCCGGCGGGTACGGCCTGCTGTCCACGGTCTTCGCCGTCGGCACGGTGCTGGGCGGCTTCCTGGCCGCCTCCCGGCCTCGCCTGACGATCCGGCTGCTGCTCGTGACGGCGTTCGTCACCGGGGTGGCGCAGGCTCTGAGCGGCCTGATGCCGTCGTTGTGGACGTTCGCCGCCATGATGGTGCCGATCGCGGCCGGCGCGGTGGCCCTCGACACCACCGTCTCCGCGCGGGCGCAGCTCGACAGCCCCGAGGAGATGCGCGGCCGGGTGATCGCCGCGCTGTCGATCGTCAGCGCCGGCGCGGGGGCGCTCGGCGGGCCGCTGCTCGGCTGGTTCAGCGACGCGCTGGGGCCGCGGGTGGCGCTGGAGATCGGCGGGGTGGCCTGCGTGGCGTCCTCGCTGCTCGCCGCCGCGGCGCTGGCCCGGCTGTCAGGCCGGACGCTCCGCCAGGCCGTACGGCCCCGGCGGCGCCTGGAGCCGGGCTTGAAGAACGCCTGACCCGGCCGGGAATGCCTTCTTACCTTCTTGGGTTGCATATCAGTGAACAGCTAACTTATAACTGTAGTTAGAGGTTAGCTGCGGAGAGGCAACCCGACGAGGAGGCTGGGACATGTTGTTGACCTCGATCGACCCCTTCTTCGAGGAGTTCGAGCGGCAGTTCGACCGGCTGACGCGGCAGACCTTCGGCAACGGCGGCTCCGTGATGCCGATGGACGGCCTTCGCCGCGACGACGACGTCCTGCTGCGCTTCGATCTCCCCGGCATCGACCCCGACTCCATCGAGGTGACGGTGGACCGCGGCGTGCTCAGCGTCAGCGCCGGCCGTGACGAGCAGCTCGGCCAGGACGAGCGGCTGTTCGTCCGCGAGCGGCCGATGGGCACGTTCACCAGGCGCGTCTACCTGTCGGAGCACCTCGACAGCGACAAGATCGACGCGTCGTACGACAACGGGGTGCTCACCGTCAGGATCCCGGTGCTGGAGCGGGCCAAGCCGCGTAAGGTGGCGATCCAGCGAGGCGAGACCAAGGCCATCAAGGCCTGACGAACGGCTCGGGGGCGGGACATCCCGCCCCCGAGCCACGAGGAGAAAGAGACATGCCCGACCTGCCCTTCGACGACGAGCACGCGCCTCTCTACTCACTGGGGCAGGTGGCGGAGATGCTCCAGGTCCAGCACGCCTTCCTGCGCCGGCTGGACCAGCACGACGTCATCCGGCCGAGCCGGTCGAGCGGCGGCCAGCGGCGTTACTCCCGCCACGACATCGTCATCGTCCAGCACGTCACCCGCATGGCGGAGGAGGGCATGACGCTGATCGCCATCCGCCGCATCCTCGAGCTGGAGCGGGAGCTCGCCGAGCTGCGCCGGGAGCTCAAGGAGGCGCACGCCCGCATCCGCGAGCTCCGCGAACCGAGGTGAGCGCCTGAGAGTCGCCGGGCAGGCGGGCCGCGGGCGTACTCTCGTGCCGTGCACACCACCAGATACGCCCCCTCCGGCATGGTCTGCAGCGTCGACCACCTGGCCTCCGGGGCCGGGCTCGCCATGCTGGAGCGCGGCGGTTCCGCCGCCGACGCGGCCATCGCCGCCAACGCCGTGCTCTCCGTCGTCGCCCCCCACATGTGCGGCCTGGGGGGCGACCTGTTCGCCCTGGTCCACGACGGAGAGGTGACCGCGCTGAACGCCTCGGGGCGCGCCGGCTCCGGCGCCGACCCCGCCCGCCTGCGCGCCGAGGGCCACACCCGCATGCCCCACCAGCACGACATCAGGTCCGTGCCGGTGCCGGGCTGCGTCGACGGCTGGGCGGCGCTGCACGCCCGCCACGGCCGGCTGCCGCTGGCGGAGCTGCTCGCGCCCGCGGTCAGGCTGGCCCGCGACGGCTTCCCCGCCTCGCCGCTGATGCTGACCGGCGCCGCCAACGCGGCCCGCCGGCCCGGCGGCGGCGACTTCGCCTCCGTACGCGCCGCGGGCGACCGCGTGACGAGGCCCGGCGTGGCCCGCGCGCTGGAGGCCGTGGCGGAGGGCGGGCGCGACGGGTTCTACCTGGGCGAGTTCGGCCAGGGCCTGCTCGAGCTGGGCGCCGGGGAGTACACCGAGGCCGATCTGCGGGCTCCCGCCGCCGACTGGGTCGAGCCGCTGAAGGTCCGCGCGTTCGGTCACGACGTCTGGTCGATGCCGCCCAACTCCCAGGGCTACCTGCTGCTGATGGCGCTGGCCATCGCCGACGGGCTGGAGCTGCCGCCGTCCCCGCGCCACGCCGCCTGGGCGCACCTGCTGGCCGAGGCCGCCAGGGCGGCCGGCCACGACCGGCTCGACGTGCTGCACGAGGACGCCAAGGACCTGCTCGACCCGGCCGAGATCGCCCGCCGCCGGACGCTGATCGACCCCCTGTCCCGGGTGCGGCTGCGCGGCCCGGCCCAGCGCGACGGCGACACGACGTACCTGTGCGCGGTGGACGGCGACGGCATGGGGGTCTCGCTCATCCAGTCGAACGCCTCCGGGTTCGGCAGCATGGTGTTCGAGCCGCGTACCGGGATCAACCTTCACAACCGCGGCATCGGCTTCTCGCTCCAGCCCGGCCACCCCGCCGAGTACGGCCCCCGAAAGCGGCCGCCCCACACGCTC
>NZ_POUD01000131.1 GCF_003236395.1 Nonomuraea aridisoli
CCGATGTGCTGGCCGCTCAACGCCGTGAACGCGCCCGCATCCGCAGCGAACGCCAGCATCGTTGGGGCCGTCCCCGCGACGAAGCCGCATGATCAAAACCGGTGAACGTTCGTGGTCAGCCCACTAGGGAGGTCGTGACCTGCCGAGCCTGGCCGACGGTCCGCGACTCTGAACAGCCGGCGTCACGCCTTCGACAGCCACGTCTCGATGCGTTCGGCCAGTTGCGGCCAGCCGGGATCCAGGGTCACGCCGTGGCCCACCCCAGGCAGCAGGATCTGCTCGGCGCCGAGGCCGTCGGCCAGGGACAGCACATAGTCGGCGGGGACGAGCAGGTCGGCCTCGGCGGCGACGACGAGCGCCGGTGCCCGTACCGCTGAGATGTCGACCTCGGCGGTCCACCGGGTCGCCTGCCACACCGCGGCCGGCGACTCGGGCTGCAGACGCTCGTAGCAGGCGGCCGCGGTCGCCTCGTCGACGCCCGAGTAGAACAGCTGCCTCGCGACCTCGGGCGGCGGCGGGCCCCACGGCGCGTCGGCGTCCACCTCGAGCTCGATCGCCGCACCGCCGAACTTCTCCGGCACCACGGGCGTGAGCAGCACGATCCCGGCGAGCTCGCGCGCGGTGGAGGCCGCGTAGGCCAGCGTCGCCAGTCCGCCCATGCTGTGCCCCATCACGATGGGCGCCCCCTGACCCAGCTCGGCGGCGGCCGTACAGGCGATCTCGATCTCGTGCTGGACCGCCGTGATGTCGCGGCACAGCCACTCACCGTGTTCCAGCCGCGCGGAGTCACCGTGCGACAGCCAGTCGATGGCGATCGAGTCCCACCCGCGTTCGGCGAACCAGGTCTGCAGGTGCTCCCACTGCCAGGCGCCGTGACAGCCGCCGTGCACCATCACGATGGGTTGCGGCCGCCGTCAGAGGCGCGGCACTCGGTCAGCGCGACGCCGTCCACGACGCGATGGCTCTTCGTCAGGGGCTTCATGGCGGCATGCTAGGTATGCCCCATAAGCCCCAACCGTCACCCGAACGGGTGAATTCACGCTGACCTCGAGCTTCCCAAGATGAGACGAACCCGCTACCCCCCGCCTCCCGCAGCCGGACGAGGCTGTGAGGATCACGCCGATTCGGGCGTCCACGCGGGGTCGCGGCCTGCGAAGCCGAGTGCGCGGTCGAACGCCGGCGCGTCCTCGGGTACCTCCACCACCGGCCCGAAGAGACCCTCCCGGCCGGCTGCTTGTTCCGGTTGTGCCGACGCGGTGGTGAAGGCGAGGACCGCCGCGGTGTCGGCCGGGGTGCACGTGAACGGCTGGCCGGTCGCGCGGGCGAGGTCCCAGCCGTGCAGGACCAGTTCGTCGAGTGCGACTACGGCCATCTGTTCGGCGGGCATGGTGACGCCTCCGGCCTCGGTCGTCCCCTCCCAGGCGAGCGGGTCGCGCCAGGCCTTCACCAGTTCATCGAGCCGCTGCGGAAGCAGCGTGCGCCACTGCGGGTCGAGCTGCTCGGCACTCTCCGTTCCCGGCCGTGGTCCGTCTCCCGGCGGGGGCGTCTTGCGGGCTGCCCAGGTGAACGCCAGTGACAACCCCATGAGGTGGTCGAGCAGCGCGGCGACCGAAGTGTCGGCGCACGGCGTCGGATCGTCCAACTGGTCGTCGGCCACGCCGTCCAACAGGCGCACCACCTCGCGGGCAGCGGACTCCAAATCGATCACCGACATGGCGGTTCCTCTCCGTAGGACCTGAGTTGTCGCTCTACTGTGCTGACTCCCCAGGACCGAAAGAGTCATCGGTTGACGCCGACAATTCGGAGTATCAGTGAACGGGTGGACTCCCACACGCCGGTTGCATCGTTCCGGGGGTTCCTATTGCTGCTGTGCTTCGCGCTTCAGGTTTGCGGTGATGGTCTGCATCTGAGCTCGCACGTCGTCGAGGGCGGCGCGGATGGCGGTGCGGTGGGAGGTCCACTCGTCGCGGAAGCGATCTCCGGCGGGGCCCGCCCAAACAGTTCGGTCGCAGGTGGCGTCCACCGCTTCCAGCGTTCGTTCGATGTCGTCGGCGGCCTGGGTCATGACGCGCATGTCCGCCAGCCACTCGCTCAGCCTGTCAGCCACGACTCGTCTCCGTGCTTCGGGTGAAGAGCACCTCAGCGATGTGCCTGGACAGCGTCGGGGCGCTCACCGGGCTGGCGGTTATTCCGCTTGGTGCGCGGGGGCTGTCCACGATCACGACCCAGACCGCTCGGTCCGTGGCGTAGGTCGTCATCATGGGCCCGTCGGGGACGCCCAGGAGGACCAGCTCGCCGACGATGCGGGCGTTGTCGATAGCTCCGGCGAGCGGGCCGACGTGGTCTCGGTCCAGGGCTGAGGGATCCAACAAGGTGCTCTCGCCGTCTCTGTCTGCCACCCCGAAGGGATCCAGAAGCGGCTGAACGAGGTCCACCACGTCCGGCACGTTGCCGGCAAGGGTGAACAGGTGCATTCCTCCAGCGGTGATGCGCTCCACGAGCAGCAGGTCAGGCGTGTGCACATGCACGTAGCCGAAGGCCGAGCCGGCAGCGCTCTGTTGTCTGACGGCCAGTGTGCGATCCGCCGTGCGACGGAGGGTGAGGGCGAGATCGATCTCCATCCGAATGTGCATGTCGACATGGACCTTCGGCGTCCCGTGCAGGACAGCGTCCAACTCCGCGATATTGCGGATCTCTATCGCTTCCCGTGCGACAAGGGAGCGCATGGCCGTGGCGAGCGCGTGCTCCTGCTGTCGAGGATCCATCGTGGACAAATGAGGCTTGGGGATGAGCGTCTCCTCCGGGTCGAGAACAGCCAGCTCCTCATCCGTCAACCGGATCAGCGACTGGGTTCCGCTCTCCGCCAGCGCCTCACTTATCTGGGAACGGAAATCGGCCAGCTCCATGTCGAAGTGGTGGTCCACGACCGCTCGACTCCCTATCGGCGCAGGTCGGCCCTGCGAACTATGCGCAATCCGGCAATATCCAGGTGGTCCATGTCGGTGCCGGTCAGAAACATCACAGGAGAGAGCGCAATATAGTAGAAGCCCCAAAGCCAACGCCGGATAGCCTGGCCGATTCGAGGCCGTCCGAGGTCGCACGTGCGAATGACGCGGAGCCCGCCGATCAGCTTGCCGACGCTCCCGCCGGTCACGACGGCCAGAAGAACGTGATTGCAGAACGACATCAGCAGCAGTGCGCCGACGAAGACGACCCAGTAGTACGCGGCCTGGCCGTACGGTGCGCTAGCGATGATCCCGGCGCAAATGGCGATGAAGCCATCCGTATAGATCGGTATGATTCGCCGGTTACTACTCGCGAGCGGAGGGACTCCAGCCGTTGCCATGATGTCTCCACACTTCAATGATCTGACGACTCACCAGAACCTGAACTTCTCCACGAAGCTCTTCGTACCTTCCCACGCCTTTCCCGCTCCGGCCTTGATTTCATCACCCCAGTTGTCCCACGCCCAGCTCCCCAGGAAATAGGCGCCGGCAACACCGAGTGCGACCCATCCAGCGACCGGCACCGCGGCAGCCACGGCGGCCGACGCGCCCAGTGCCGTTGCCATGCCTGCGCCGCCCATGATCGCGACGGCGCCGCCGGCCTGAAGCACGCCCATGCCCCGGTCCACCCACCCCTGAGCGCCCTCATGCGTGGGCACCACGGCCTCTTTGACGCCGGTGACGACGGCCGCGGGCAACGTGGCACGAGCGAACATGCCGGCGCCGGGCGGATTCTTCAGGAGGTTCGCTCCTGGGATACGCCACTTCTTCATCGCGGCGGCGAGCGTCTGCTGCCACTTCCACGGCTGCTTGTAAAGGCCTTGGATTCTTTGGGACTTGAGCACTTCGGCAATCAGTTCGGACAGTTTGCGATTTCCGGGAAGAGCCCCCATATAGCGGCGGATGTCGTAGACACCGCGTGCCGCAGCCACGTTCCGGCTCTGTTCCCAACGTCTTTGCAGCTGACTCGCGGCCTCCACGCCACTCATGATCCAAGCCATCTTGAGCGGCTTGGTCACATATCTGACCTGCTCCTTGTGTCCCTCCCAGAAGTCCGTCACGTCGGTCATCCAGGCGAGCAGCGCCACTCCTTCCGGATCTCGTTCGAGAAGTCCCGCGCGGCGTCGAATATCCTTGGCCTGGTCTTCTGCCCAGGCGGCTCGCGCGGGGAAAGTGGCGACACGGCCGGAATCGCTGTTCCAGCGCTCCAGGAGTTGCCGGATCATCGCGCCTTGGACGACAAGTGATCCGCCCGTGACCTCGGCAGCCGCCGCCAGGTTATGGGCTTGATCAGGCTTCATCCCCACAAGACTCATCACATCGAGCGTAGAGCCGCAGCCAATGCGGCGCATCGAATCCATACATCCGGGATATGTTCCGCGCCACGGTCTGCTGATTTGGCATACCGGCCGTCAGTTTTGCAACCGTGAAGTATGGCGGTCGTTTAAATGCAAGGACGTCTCTCCGACGCTTCCGCAGGAGGGAAACCCCGGCGGGGGCGAGGCTCGGATTCAGAAGGCGGACCGGATTCGGCAGTACGGGATGATCAGGGCGGTGACGGCGGTCAGGGGTGGTTTGGCTGGTCTGTGGGGCAGGAGTAGGCGGTTCTGCCGGCGAGTTGCCAGGTCTGGACGGGTGTGCCGCATCTGCGGCAGTGGTCGCGGCGGTAGACCCAGCGTTCGGAGGGAGCGTTCGGGTCGCTGACCACCTGCCCGGCGTCGCGGCCCAGTGCGAGGTACGTGACCGCGGTCTCCCAGAGGCGGCGTGCGGTGCCGGGAGGAAGGGCGCGGGCGTTCGGGTGGAGGCCGGCGAGGAAGAGCAACTCGGCCCGCCACGCGTTGCCGATCCCGGACCAGACCTGCTGGTCGAGCACGGCCGCACCCACCGGTCCGCGGAAGGCGGTCAGGCGGGTGACGGCCTCGTCCGGGGAGGCGTCCGCGCGCAGCGGGTCCGGGCCGAGCGAGTGCCGCAGTGCGTCCAGCCGGGCCGGAGACAGCGCCTCGCAGCGGGACGGGGCGATGAGGTCGTAGGCCACCTCGTGCGTGGCCAGCCGGAGCCGGGTCCCGGCCCGCGGCGGCGTGCCGGGGTCGTCGTACCGCAGGAAGATGCCCTGCATGCCCAGATGCACGTGCACGGTGGGCGCGTTCTCGAAGTGGTAGAGGAGGTGTTTGCCCACTGCCTCCACCCCCGTGAGGGCCCGCCCGTCCCACGGGCGGGCGTCGAACCGGCCCTGCGGTCCCGAGGCGCGTACCGTCCGGCCGGCGAGGTCCGCGTGCTGCTGCGCGGCGTGGCGGTGGATGAGGTGTCCTTCGGGCATGTCAGCCCTGAGCGAGCAGGCGGGCGAGCTGGGCGGCGTTGACCTGGGCGTGGTCTCGGTAGCAGTTGTTCATCAGGACGTGCGTGGTCGCGGCGTCCTCGGCGAGCCGCCGCAGCCTGGGCGCCCACTCCCTGAGCTCGTCCTCGCCGTAGAGGTAGCCGAAACGCTCGTGGACGTCCTTGCTGGTCCACTTGTCCGAATGGCCGTGGAAGCGCACGACCGCCAGGCCGCCGGTGGCCGCCAGCACGGGCGGGATCGAGGTGGGGTAGCCCTGTGGCATGTCAACGCTCACGTACGGCACCTCGTGTTTCCGGAGGAAGCCCAGCGTCTCGGCCTGGTTGTCCTCGCTCATCCAGGTGTGGTTGCGGAACTCCACGCTGATCGGCACCGGAGCGCAGCGCTCCTTGCACTCCACGATGTACTGCTTGTTGTGCCGCGCGATCGGGAACCACTGCGGGAACTGGAACAGCACCGCGCCCAGCTTGCCCGCCTCGTGCAGCGGCGCCAGCGCGGCGAGGAACCGCTCCCACACCTGCTCGACGACATCACGGTCCAGGTCGCGCAGGTAGACGTTCTTCTTCTCCGCCCCGATGCGTTCCCGAAGGTCCTTGTACAGCGCCCCGGGCCGGGTGGGATGATGCGTCAGCAGTGAGAACGCCTTGACGTCGAAGGTGAACCCGGCGGGGGTGCGATCGCGCCACAGGGAGACGGTGTTCTGTGCCGGGGGCGAGTAGTACGAGGAGTCCACCTCCACCAGCGGAAACCGGCCGGCGTAGTAGCCGAGCCGCTCCTGCGCGGAGGTGACGTCACGCGGATACCAGCCCGACTCCAGCAGCGTCTTGTCGGTCCAGGACGCGGTTCCCACCAGGATGGAACCCATGGGTCCCCCCTACCCCGGAAGCGAGGTACGACCGCCGTGCGGAAGGACAAGGAGCGAGACGACTCCGACGACTTCGGCGGGATGAGCCTCGCGAGCATGGTCCTGATGCTCGCCCTGGTGGCTCTGTCACGTCCGTGGGAAACGCTCAAACATCTCTTCAAGCTGGTCCTGTGGCTTGGTCGCCGGCTGCTCCGGCTCGTGCTCTTCCCCTTCCGATGGGCGGCCTTGGTCGTGTGGTCCCGCCGGGCGGACCGCCGCCCCACCTTCGAGGATTTCCTGCACGGCGACGAGGAGGACCGAGATCCCTCGTGACCGCGGCGCCGTGGTTCCTGCAGACGATGGAAATGGCCGGCCGAATATCCGTCATCTGTCCGGTGATGTCCTGATGCGTGGTGGCTAGCGTCCCTCTGGGAGACCGAGGCTCGCTCTCCGCGCGGCTGGCCGTCTCTCGCAAGTGAGGGTGAGGTGACCATGGCCAAGCGGAAGGTCGCAGCCGCCGTGGGGGCGTTCGGACTGGTGGGGATGTTGCTGACGGGGGCGCCACCGGCGGTCGCGGCGGAGGAGGAGGCCGGGTCGGCGACGGTGGTGCCGTTGCAGGTGACCGGGCCGCCGCAGGACCGGCTGAACCTGATCATTTTAGGCGACGGCTACACGGCCGAGGAGATGCAGCAGTTCCGCGACGATGTCGACCGGCATCTGAACGTGCAGTGGAGCATCGAACCGTTCCGCAGCTATCGCGACTACTTCAACGTGTACATGATCGAGGTCGTGTCGGGGGTGTCCGGCATCAGCTGCGACCCCGATGACGGCAACGTTCGCCGGGACACGCCGTTGAAGCTCCAGTACGCCTCCACCTGCCCGGCCGACCCGAACGCCCGCGGTGTCACGTTCGGCCCCGGCGGTCAGCAGGCGCTGGAGCAGTACGTCTCGATGATCCCGGGGGTGACGGCGCAGAACCGGCAGACGCTGACGATCGCCAACACCAGCACGTACGGCGGCATCGGCGGCCGCAACGCCACGACGACCGGGCAGGCGCCGCAGGGCCCGCTGGTCAGCCCGCACGAGCTGGGCCACTCGCTGGGCGGGCTCCAGGACGAGTACCCGTACAGCGCCCGCAACGTCCCCGGCGGCCGGCACCCTGACACCGAGCCGTCGTCGATCCACCACACCCGGCTGACCGAGGAGGAGATGCGGGAGCAGCAGGCCAAGTGGTTCCGCTGGCTGGGTGAGGAGAGCCTGTCGGGCGGCACGATCGGCCGCTACGAGAGCGGCCTGACCCGCTCGGAGAACGTGTGGCGGCCGAGCGAGCACTCGATCATGCGCTGGATCGGCTTCCACTTCGACCAGGTCGGCCGCGAGCGGATGATCGAGCGCATCTCCGGCCGGCGCGACGTCGCCCAGATGACGGTGCACTCCACGCCCACCGACCAGCCGGTGTACGCGCAGGACGTGCTCTGGGTGGAGACGATGCACCCGCTCTACCACGAGCTCACGGTCACCTGGTCGGTCAACGGCAAGACCGTCAAGAACACCTGGAACAGCCGGAACTTCGACCTCGACAAGCATCACGTGCGGCCGGGCGACACCGTCACCGTCACCGTGTCCGACGACACCGCGGACGTACGCGACCCCGCCGTGGCCGACGGCGGCGCGCTCACCCAGACGCGCGAGTGGACGATCGCCGAGGGATCGGCGCCGGCGACGCCCGGCCCCGCGGTCGAGTTCACGTCATCGACGGCGACCACCCACCCCGTCGGCGGCCAGGACGTCGTCTACGTCGAGACCACCCACCCGCGTGACCGCGTCCTGGACGTCACCTGGGCGATCGACGGCAAGCCGCTCAACGTCAACAAGACCAAGAACACCCGCAACCTCGACCTCGGCGAGCTGAAGCTGAAGCCCGGCACGTACGAGCTGACGGCGACGGTGTCCGACCCGGCGGCGCCCGGCTCCGCGACCGACACGCTCACCTGGACGGTCGACAACGTCGCGCCCAAGGCGACCTTCGAGCTGTCCGATGCGGTGTCGTCGGCTCCCGCCAAGGGCTCGCGTCCGGCGCACTACGAGTTCCAGGAATGGTTCGAGATGGGGCTGGAGGCGACCGACGACCAGGAGGGCTACGTCGTCATCGAGTTCCGGCTCGACGGTGACGGCTGGTTCAACTACCACGGCTGGCCGGACGCGCCCGAGGGCACGCCGTACAGGTTCACGCCGTCCGGCACGGTCATCAAGGAGATCGCGTACGGCAACCTCGGCACCGGCGGTCTGACCAAGGCGCCGTTCGAGCAGTTCTACCCGGGCTTCGAGCCGGGTTACGGCGACCACACGATCGAGTACCGGGCCATCGACGCCGCGGGCAACATCAGCGAGCCGAAGAAGTTCACGGTGACGGTCAACGACACCGACGGCGCGACGCCCCTGCCCCCGGGCGCCATCGTCGTCGACTGACACGCTGTCCAGGCCGGGCATCCCCGCCGCACGGTGGGGGTGCCCGGCCTGGCCGAACGCCCTTGGCACCGCGAGGTAGCCGGCTCAGCGACCTGCCTGTCTCCGGGGCCGGCGGGCGGCGAGCTCGACTCGGGCGAACAGGACGGCCAGCACGGCCATCACGGCGGATGGGGCCAGGAGCCATAGCCAGCGCTGGGCCCACCAGCCGGCGGTCGGCTCCGCCGCGAGGGTGCCGCCCAGCCCTTCGTAGGCCCACAGCACCACCAGGTACGCGGTCATGTGCCAGAGAAAGATGGTCAACGCGACCACGTTGACGGCCACCACCGGCTTCCAGGCAGTCGGCCGGCGCAGCAGGCGCTCGGCGGCCGGCGTGACCACGACCAGCAGCCCGAGTTGGAAGACGGCCAGGACCGCGATGGCGGCATTGGTGGGGAAGATGTTGGATTCTTCGCCGGCGGTGGCCACCATCGAACGGGAGTAGCCCGCTCCCACGGTCAGCCCGACCAGCCCGGCCAGGCCGGCTCCGACGACCGCCAGCCGCTGCGCCAGCGGCCGCCGCCCCAGGTCCCAGCTGCGCCAGGCGTAGCCGAGCTGGTGGCAGAACAGCCACACCAGAGCGGCGGTCACCCAGCCCGCCCAGGCCAGGTGGGCGCCGCGGTGCGCCACGCTGCCGAAGGCGATCAGCAGCACGAGCACCACCAGGACCCTGGCTCCATAGCGGGCGTTCAGGGTCGCGGTGATCGGCACTGTGGCGATCAGCAGGCCGTACACGACCAGGAACCACAGGGGCGTCAAATAGCCGGGGAACCACTCCCACATCCATCGGTGCGGGCCGGGCAGGACGGCCGCGATCAGCTCGCCGGCGAGCCAGAGCAGGGCCCAGACGGCAGTCGGCCAGAGCAGTCGGCGCAGCCGGCCTCGGACGAACTGGCCGGCGGTCGTCCCGCGCGCCTGAGCCCGCTGCCAGCCGACCAGGTTGGCGTACCCGCCGACCAGAAAGAACACCGGCATGATCTGCAGGACCCAGGTGGCCAGCCAACCACCGGCCACGGCATGGATCGGGTTCGGCATGGCCAGGCTGCCGTCGGCGGTGCGGTGGGTGACCGACAATGTCCAGTGCCAGAGGGTGACGACCACGATGCACAGCGCGCGGGCGGCGTCGACCACCCTGTCGCGGGACGCCGGCGTGGCCGCCACCAGCCGGTCCAGCGTCGATCCCTCGCCCGCGACGCGGCGGGTCTGCCGGTCCTGGCGTCCGGTGCTCAGCGGTACAGCTCCTCGATGTCGGCCGCGAAGTCCTTGTGGACCAAGGCACGCTTGACCTTCAGGGTCGGGGTCAGATATCCGTTCTGCTCGGTCAGATCGACCGGAAGGATCCGGAACCTGCGGATCGACTCAGCCCGGCTCACCGCCGTGTTGGCCTCGTCCACGGCCGTCTGCAGCCTGGCCAGCAGATCCGGATCGTCGCGAAGCTCGGCCGGGCCGGCCCGCTCGGGCCGGCCGGCGGCCCGCTTCCACGACGCCAGCGCCTCGGCGTCCAGGGTGATCAGCGCGGCGGTGTACGGCCGCCGATCACCGACGACCACCGCCTGGCTGATGAGCGGGTGGGTGCGCAGGCGGTCCTCGAGCGGCTCCGGGGCGAGGTTCTTGCCGCCGGCGGTGACGATGATCTCCTTCTTGCGGCCCGAGATCGTGAGGAACCCGTCCTCGTCCAGGGCGCCGACGTCGCCGGTGCGCAGCCAACCGTCACCGGTCCGGCTCTCCCTGGTCGCCTGCTCGTTGCGCCAGTAGCCCTGGAACAGGATCGGGCCCTTGATCAGGATCTCGCCGTCGTCGGCGATCCGGATCTGGACCCCGGGAAGGGGCGGCCCCACCGTGCCGATCTTCAGCGCGTGTGGGAGGTTCACGGTCGCGGCGGCACTGGTCTCGGTCAGCCCGTAGCCTTCCAACACGGTGATGCCGATTCCTCGGAGGAAGTGGCTCAGCCGTGCGCCCAGCGGCGCTCCGCCGGAGATGGCGTAGCCGACCCGGCCGCCGAACGCGGCCCGCAGCCGCCGGTACACCAGCCGGTCGGCCAGGCGGTGCGCCAGGCGCAGGCGCCGGCCTGGCCGCCCGTCGTCCAGCGCCTGGCTGTAGGCCACGGCGGTCCGATCGGCCCAGTCGAAGATCCTCCCCTTGCCCTCGGCCTGGGCCCGCCGCTGAGCCGCGTTGTAGACCCGCTCGAACACCCTGGGCACCGCCAGCAGGAACGACGGTCGCAGGGTGGCCAGGTCCTCGGTCAGCCTGGCCGGGTCGGCGCTGTGCGCCAGGCACACACCCCGCTCCACGCAGGCCACCTGGATCACCCGCGCGAATACGTGCGCCAGCGGGAGGAACAGCAGGGTCGAGGCGTCCTGGCCGAAGATCCGCCGCAGGCTGTCGATCGCGATGCGAGCCTCGTACAGCAGGTTGCCGTGACTCAGCATGCAGCCCTTCGGGCGGCCGGTGGTGCCCGAGGTGTAGACGATCGTCGCCAGGTCGTCGGCCGACACCGACCGGCGGCGCTCACGCAGTTGAGCGTCGTCCACGGCCAGCCCGTCCTCGCGGAGTCGGTCCAGCCCGCCGCCGCTGATCTGCCAAACCTGCAGCGGCCCGGGCAGGCCCTCGGCCACGTCCTCGACCAAGCGGCGATGAGTCTCGTGCTCGACCACCACTGCGACCGGGCCGGCGTCCTCCAGCACCCAGCGGACCTGCTCGGCCGAGGAGGTCTCGTAGATCGGGACCGGCACCGCCGCCACCGTCCACAGGGCATAGTCCACCAGCGTCCACTCGTAGCTGGTGGCGGCTAGCAACGCGACCCGGTCGCCGGGCTGGATCCCGGCGGCGAGGAAGCCGGCCGCCAGGCTGCGAACGTCGGCCGCGAACTGCCTGGCCGTCACCGGACGCCAGCCGCCGGCCGACCGGCGCCGGAACAGGACCATGTCGCCGTTCACCCGGTCGTCGGCGAACACCACGTCGGCGAGCTGGGCGTCGGGGGCAACGGTTGTCGGGGCCGGGACCGCATGGACACGCATCGTCCGTCTCCCTGTGAGGAAGGCCACCAGGTGGCGTCTGCGAACTGCGGCATCGGGCGCCGCATGTACGGCGGCGAAAAGCAGCCAGTTGGCCTGCTTCCCCAGGTCACCAGGCGCACACCTGACAGGCGCAGCCCGGCGTGCCACCAGCTGCCCGCGCCGGCGCCGAGGCCACCGGGGAAGGCGAGTAACAGGGCAGAACCGGGGAATTACCTGGTCAGAGCCCCTGGGGGCAATGTGAGCGCCGACATTCTGGTGGATGGAGACTCTCATGGCAACCACCGAAACCGGCAGCGGCGCGACCGCCACCGTGGACCTGGTGGACCGGCTCGCCCATCCCACTAACACTGACATCGCAGCGGTCGACGCGTGGTGGCGCGCCAACAACTACCTGACCGTCGGCCAGATCTACCTGATGGCCAACCCGCTGCTGCGCGAGCCGCTGACCGGCGAGCACATCAAGCCGCGGCTACTCGGACACTGGGGCACCAGCCCTGGCCTGGCGCTGGTGTACGCGCACGCGTCCCGGCTGATCCGGCACACCGGGCAGCAGATGATCTACCTGGCCGGTCCCGGGCACGGCGGCCCGACGCTGGTCGGAGCCGGCTACCTGGAGGGCACCTACACCGAGATCTACCCGCACGTCACCAGGGACGAGGAGGGGCTGCTGCGGCTGTTCCGTCAGTTCTCCACACCTGGTGGGATCCCCAGCCACGCGTCCGTGCCGACCCCGGGCTCGATCCACGAGGGCGGCGAGCTCGGCTACGTGCTGCTGCACGCGTTCGGCGCGGTGATGGACAACCCGGATCTCATCGCACTGGCGGTGGTCGGCGACGGGGAGGCGGAGACCGGTCCGCTGGAGGGGTCGTGGAACGGGATCTCCTTCCTGAACCCGGTCCGTGACGGCGCGGTGCTGCCGGTTCTCCACCTGAACGGCGCGAAGATCGCCGGGCCGACCCTGCTGGCCCGCAAGGACCGGGGCGAGGTCCGGTCCCTGCTGACCGGGCACGGGTATGACGTGATCGAGGTCGAGGGTGACGACCTGCCCGGCATGCACTACCGGTTCGCCGACGCGCTGACGACGGCCTGGGCGTCGATCAAGGCGATCCAGGCGGCGGCCCGCAGCGGCGACTGGGACGGCACCCGCCCCCGGTGGCCGATGATCGTGCTGCGGACGCCGAAGGGCTGGACCGGACCGAACGTGGTGGACGGGGTGCAGGTGTCGGGCACCTGGCGCTCTCACCAGGTGCCACTGGCCGGAATGAGGGGCGACAAGGAGCACCTGCGGATCCTTGAGGACTGGATGCGCTCCTACCGGCCCGAGGATCTCTTCGACGACGACGGCGCGCCCGAGGCGCTGACACTGTCGATCATCCCCGAGGGAGAGCTGCGGATGAGTGGCAACCCGCACGCCAACGGGGGCCTGCTCACCGTCGACCTGGACCTGCCCGACTTCCGCGACTACGCGGTGCCGGTGAAGGCGCCGGGCCGGGACCGGCTCGAGTCGACCCGCAAGCTCGGCGAGCTCATGCGCGACACCTACGAACGCAACCCGGACCGGTTCCGGCTCTTCTGCCCCGACGAGACCAACAGCAACCGGCTCGGTGCGGTGTTCGAGGCGTCCGGCCGGGCGTTCGCGGAGCGCGTGACCGAGGAAGATGTCGCGATATCGCGGGACGGCCGGGTGATGGAGGTGCTCTCGGAGCACGCCTGTCACGGCTGGCTCGAGGGGTACACGCTGACCGGCCGGCACGGCTGGTTCGCCACCTACGAGGCGTTCGCCATGGTGTCGGCCTCGCAGACCGTGCAGCATGCGAAGTGGCTGCAGGAGGCGCGCGATCTGACGTGGCGGGCGCCGGTGCCGAGCCTGAACATCCTGCTGACCTCGACCGCCTGGCGCCAGGACCACAACGGCTTCAGCCACCAGGGGCCCGGCCTGATCCAGAACGTGATCACCCACCGCGGCCCGATCAGCCGGGTCTACCTGCCGCCGGACGCGAACACGCTGCTGTCGGTGGCCGACCACTGCATGCGGTCGCGGTCGCAGGTGAACCTCGTCGTCATCGACAAGCAGCCGCAGCTGCAGTGGCTTCCCATGGACGAGGCGGTGGTCCACTGCGACCGGGGTGCCGGAGTGTGGCCGTGGGCAGGCACCGAGGACGGGCGGTCGGACCCCGACATCGTGCTTGCGTGCGCCGGGGACGTGGTCACCATGGAGACCGTCGCGGCGGCGAACATCCTGGGCGAGCGGCTGCCGCACTTCGCCACCAGAGTGGTCAACGTGGTCAACCTGATGACGTTGCCCCTGCGCACGGTCCACCCGGACGGCATGGACGACGTCCTGTTCCGGGAGTTGTTCACCGACCACGTCGACGTGCTGTTCGCCTTCCACGGCTACCCGGGCGCGATCCACCAGCTGGTGCACGGCCGGCCGGACCCGGACAGGTTCCATGTGCGCGGGTTCGTCGACGAGGGCACGACCACGACTCCGTTCGACATGGTGGTGCGCAACCGGGCATCCCGGTACCACCTGGTGATCGACGCGCTGAACGCCGCGCGGCGGACCCCGGCAGGGGCGAGCGAGCTGAAGGCGTGGTGCGAGCAGCAGCTCCTCCGCCACGAGCGGTACGTGGTCGAGCACCTGCAGGACATGCCGGAGGTGCGGGACTGGTCGCTGGGCGACTGGGCAGAGCAGGGCTGAGCACGGTGGGCCGTGTTCCGGCCCTCCTGATCGCGAATCACGGCACGGGGTAGTCCACCACGTACACCGGCGAGCCGACGCGGGTCGTGTCGGCCGCTTCGCCGACGCCGTTGACGACGTGGTCGATGGTGCCCGCGTCGAGGTTGACCGTCATGATGTGGTGCATCCGGACGCCCGGCGTCTCGGGGACCTCGAAGCCGTTCTCGGTGTGGATCGACGGGTTGTTCTGGTTGAAGACGTAGACGCCGCCGGCGTACAGGTTGTGGCGCTTCACGTCGTCGGCGACCTTGTAGCCGGCCCAGCCCTCCACGTCGCCGTTCATCCAGTCGGCCTGGGTGGGCGGGTCGTACGGGAGCTCGTTCTGGTAGAGGATCGTGGTGCCGTCCTCGCCGTTCCAGACGGTGTTGTACTGCTGGAAGTGCTCGACGAACAGCCCCGTGGCGGTCACGTTGTCGCCGTTGACGACGACGCCGTTGCGGCCGGTGTTGATCTTCCAGCGTTCGGTGTCGGTGAAGCCTTCGACGCCGTGGTCGGCGCGCCACACCCAGGCGTGGTCGATGAGCACGTTGTCGCTGTTGACCTCCAGCGCGACGCCGGTCTTGCCGACGTGCGGCCCGCCGACGCGGAAGTACACGTCCGAGAGGGTCGTCGGGTCGTCGGCGGCGCTCGGCCGCTTGCCGTGCGGCTTGCCGACGCGCAGCAGCACCGGCGATTCCTCCGGGCCCGCGTCGATCGTGACGCCCGCGACGACGACGCCGGGGACGTCCGCCACGTCCAGCGGGGTCGAGCCGCCGGCGGCGGTGAGCGTGGCGTGTCCCAGGCCGAGGACGACCGTGCCGGGGCGCTTGACCTCGATGCTCCGCGCGATGTCGTACACGCCCGGCGTGAGCAGCAGGTGCTTGCCGCGCGCGAGCTGGTTGTTGATGACCCGCACCGGGTCCGACGGCTTGGCCACGAAGAAGTCGGTGATCGGCAAGGTCCGGCCCGGCGTCATGCCGCCGTCCCACGACACCCCGCGCGTGTCCCGCCGCGCCGCGGGAACCCGCACCTGGTACGCGCCGTCCGCCCCGACGAACAGGTACGGCTTCTCCCGGCTCACCGGCGTCGTGTCGAACGTCGTGTACGGCGGCGTCGGGAACGCCGAGTCGTCCGGAGCGCCGTCGACGCCCGCGAACACCTGGTTCCACACGCCGTTCGACCATCCCGCGATCTCGCTGTTGCGGGTCAGCCACTGCTGCTGCGACCCGTTGGTGACGGACGGCAGCCGCGAGTCGGCGATGAACCCGCCGCTGGCGTACTGGGGGCCGGCGGTGCAGTAGTCCATCAGTGACAGGGCGCCGCCGCTGATGTCGAGGCGGCGCATGGACACCGCCTGGGAGACGGCCCAGAAGTTCGCCGACGCCCGGCAGCCGTCCTGGCCGAGGGTGTTGATCCTGATCGACAGGTTGGACAGCGTGCGCCAGAAGTTCACCAGCGCCAGGCAGTTGCCGGTGCCGCCGTCCGCCAGGCAGCGGTTGTAGACCTCGACCTTGCCGTTGATGACCACGTCGGAGGGCGAGGCGCCCAGGCCGGCGATCTCCGTGTAGTAGCCGACCTTGATGTGCAGCGGGTCCTGCGCGGTGCCGTACGTTCCCGGTTTGAAGAGGTACGCGTGGCGTGCGCCGCCCATCTCGTCGTCGACCTGCTCGGCGTGCGCCGCCTCCAGGGTCGCCTCGATCTGGCTGACCGGCATGCCGGGGTCGAAGACGGTGACGTTCGCCCCGAGGGACGGCGCGTCGGCGTCCGCCGGTCCCGCCGTCGCGACGAGGCTGGTCAGAACGAGGCCGAGCGCGTACATCCATCTGCCGGTCCTGGACGTCATCTGGTCGGCCTTTCGCCTCGGACGGCGTGACTTGGCCTGTTTCTACCGTGTGATCCGTTCTTCGACCAGACCCAGTTGCTGCTTGGTCGCGGGCGGCCCGGGATGTCAGAGTGCGGGTATGACGCACATGCATGACGAAGATCCAGCGTGTGAGGTCGCCCACGGGGGCGGTCCCGAGGAGGAGAGCGGGCGGACGCTCGTGGCGGTCTTCGCCTCGCCGGTGGCCGGCTTCCTGCTGAAGTTCGGGGCCGACCTCGGATTCCGTACGGTGCTGCTGGAGCCCGCCCCCGAGCGGCGCCTCGCCGGCTTCACGGCGGTCACCGAGATCGGCGACCACGTGGACGCCACGGCCGACGTGGTGCTCACCGACCATCACCGCGCCGAGATCGGGCCCGTCCTGCGCGACCTGCTCAAGTCGCCGGCCCGCTGGATCGGCATCATGGGCAGCCCGCGGCACACCGGGCCGCACGTGCGGGCGCTGACCGACCTCGGGGTGCCGCCGGAGGAGATCGCCCGGGTGCACCGGCCCATCGGGCTCAACATCGGCTCCCGTACGCCCGCCGAGATCGCCCTGGCCACCCTCGCCGGCCTGATCGCCGACCGCAACGCCCGCCCCGGCGGCTTCTCCTTCTGAAGACGACGAGCCGCGCTGCTCGACTGCGCCAAGCGCCTCGAAGCCCGGGGCTGACCGCTTCAGCCCACGCGTACGGGGAGCCGGAAGACCTGGCGGGAGTGCCAGCCGATGTGGTCCGGCTCGACCGCGTCCAGGCCGGGCTGGGGATCGCGGACCGGACGGCCGGCCAGGGCCGGCACCATGTCACGCGACGCCTGCGAGCGGCCCACGAACCGCGCCGAGACCGCGACGGTCCGTTCCTGGGTCAGCCCCACCACGCCCTTGTCGAACAACTTGTGGTGAATCGCGCACAGGCACAGCCCGTTGGCCAGGTCGGGGTGGAAGCCGCCGCCGGC
Source organism: Nonomuraea aridisoli (assembly GCF_003236395.1). Taxonomy (GTDB): domain Bacteria; phylum Actinomycetota; class Actinomycetes; order Streptosporangiales; family Streptosporangiaceae; genus Nonomuraea; species Nonomuraea aridisoli. Next base: position 17,235 of record NZ_POUD01000131.1, read on the forward strand.
CTGGCCGTCGCGTAACCGGCCCGGCTCCGGGCCCGGGCTGTCCGGTCCGTGGCGGGTCTCGACCAGCCAGAGGCCGTCGCTCGTCAGATGGTGGAACGGGTAGCCGGGGCTGGTGTCGCGCGGCGGGCCGTACTCCTTGAGCAGTTTCCTGAGCTCGGACTCCGCGGCGCTGAACGGGATCGGCCGGTTGCCGTCCGGCTGGAAGCCACCGAGGGCGTACAGGAGGAGCAGCGGTTTGTGCGGCGACGGCAGTCCCGACGGTTCTGCCGGCCCACCGCCCGGCCCCCGGGTCAGGGCTCCTGGCCGGCGGTGACGGACAGCAGCACGTCGGCGTGGCATTCCTGGTCGGGCCTGCACCAGCAGGCGAGGTCCTTGCCGGCCAGCTCGCGGCGGGCCTGCTCGACGAGTTCCGGGTGGTCGCGCAGGTGCTCGCGGTACAGCTCCATCACCTCGTGCCGTTCGTGGATCCGGCCGCACACCCGGCAGCCCTTCCCGCCGACGGCGTGCGGGCTGTTGTACGGGCTCGCCTTCAAGCCGGGCGCCGCCCTGCCGACGTACACGGCGCCCTCGGGCACATGCCCGTGATACCTGTCCCCTTCGACCCTGACCCGACGTGCCATGGCGTCCCTCCTCGCGGCCACCGGTGCTCGCGACCGTGCGCCGAAGAAGTCATTTCCCCATGTGAGCCCGGCCTCACCGATCCCGGTTCTTGCCGCTGGCTGCGGCCCGGGTGGTCACGCAGAGGCGTTCAGCCAGCGGACAAATGTCCGAAGTCATGGCGGAAGTCGCGTCTTGACACCTGTCCGGGGGCGGATCATGCTGAGGCCAGCTCGCGCGTGACCGCTGTACGGACGACTGTCCGGTGGTTGCGTCCAGCCTCTGCCCCCCAGCTCAGAGGAGCGCTGAATGAGCAGCACCACCGGGCATTCCCCGGGCGACACCTCCCCCACGAACTCCCTGACGAAGACCTCGATCGCGATCGGCTTCGCGGTGCTGTGCGCCTCGTACATGCTCAACGCGATGGACCGGCAGATCTTCTATCCGCTGCTGCCCGAGATCCGTGCCGAGCTGGGCTTCTCCCTCGAACAGGGCGGACTGCTCGCCACCGGCTTCACACTGGGGCTCGCGCTGGCCGGGCCGCCGGCCGGATACCTGGCCGACCGGCTCTCCCGCAAGGCGATCATCCTCGTCAGCGTGCTGGTCTACTCCGTCGGCACGCTCGCCATCCCGCTGGCCGTCGGGTTCGCGGACATGAGCGCCTACCGGCTGGTGTCCGGGATCGGCGAGGGCGTGCAGGCCACCGCGCTGTACGCGGCGATCGGGGCGTTCTTCTTCCATCGGCGCGCGCTGGCGGCGGGCGTCGTGGGGGTGGCGTTCGGGCTGGGCGTGTTCTTCGGGCCGCTGATCGGCTCCGGGCTCGCCGAAGGATGGGGGACGTGGCGGGCGCCGTTCTTCGTGTTCGCCGCCGCGGGCCTCGTGATGAGCCTGCTCATCGCGGTCACCGTGTCGCGCCGCATGACCGAGGCCGTCACCGGCGCCGCCGCGCCCGACGCCGCGTCGTACGACCACGTGCCGGCGTCCCCGTACAACCGCAACACCCTCGGCGTGGGGATCGCCTGTGCGGTGTCCGGGCTGGTGTTCTACGGGTATCTGGGGCTGTACCCCACGTTCCTGCGCGAAGCGCTCGCTTTCACCGCGGAGCAGGCGGCCTTCGCCGTGTCCATGGGCGGTCTGGGCGCCATGATGGCCCTGCCGGCCGGCTGGCTCGGCGACCGGATGAACCAGGCCCGCCTGCTCATGCTCGCGATGGCCGCCACCGCCGTGACCGCGTACCTGATGTACCGGGTCGCCACCACGCCCTCGGCGCAGTACGTGCTGTCGTTCCTGATGGGCACGTTCGCCAGCGGTTTCCTGTTCACCAACTGCTCCACGGCCATGCAGCGCGCCGTGCGCCCGGAGAGCGTGGGCCGGGGGGCGGGGCTGTTCATGCTGACCTACTACGTGGCCGCCGCGTTCTCCGGGCTGCTGTTCGCCCGCCTGGTGGGGTCGCTCGGCTGGGGCGGCGCCGGCCTGTGGCAGCTCACCCTGCTGCCCGTCGTCGGCATCGCCGGCCTGCTGCTGGTGGACCCCTCGAAGATGGTGGTCAAGAGGTGACGGGCAGCAGGCCGGGCGCCGTCGCTAGCGCCTGGTGAACGCCTCGAACGTGGTGTCGCCGTCGCTCCCGTCGACGTCCCCCGCCGTGGGGCCGTCGACGAAGAAGGACGCGGCAGTTCAGCGGGAACGCGGTGTGTACGGGGCCAGGGCCGACAGGTCGGCGGCGGCGTCGGGCACGCCGCTGGCGAGGGCCTGGCGGTAGAGGTCGGCGGGGTGGGGCGTCGATCGGGGCGCGCCGACCGTCAGCCAGGCGGGGCCGGGCACGTGGAACGGGACGGCGTCGCGCAGGGCGTGGGTGAAGGCGGCGAACTCGAAGTCGATCAGGCGGACGTCGGGGTGGCCGTCCGCGTGGAGGAGGACGTTGTCGGCCTCCGGGTCGCCGTTGCTGAGCGCCAGGAACGGGCCCGGGTCGGACAGCTCCGCCAGCGCCAGGGCCAGCTCGCGCTCCGCCGCGCCGGTGACCGGCACGGCGAGCAGGTCGGCGTACGGGAGCCCGTGGATCCGGGCGGCGGGTCCGAGGCGGTCGGCGGCGGCGCGAGCTCCACCGGCAGCACTCTGGGCGTCAGGCGCGGGCCGAGGTCTTCCGACAGGAAAGCCAGGGCGGCCGCCTCCGTGGCCAGGCGCCACTGGTCGGTGCGGGAGGTGTCACCGTGGGGGCCGGCCCACTTGACGATCACGGTGTCGCCGCGGTCGGTACGGGCGCGGGCGACCCGCCACGGCTCGAGCCTGGTCCACTCCACCACCCTGGGCACCGCCACAGGGTACTTCGGTGGGACAACGAAGGGTCAGACGCCCGGCACCCTGGCGGTGTCCTGGTTGCGGGCGAGGCTGCCGAAGCGGCGGACTGCCTGGTAGTACGACCAGGCGATGCCGCGGCAGGTCGCCTCGCGGACTCCCTTGACGCGCGCGCAGACGGTGCGCATGTCGAAGAGGAAGGCGTTGTCGACCCGCGCCTTGTGCTCGGCGAACCGGCCGACGCTGCGGTAGTTGCGGTAGCCGAAGTCGTGCCGCCGGCAGGGCATCCGGAAGTCGAAGGTGAGTGGCATGTCCATGGCGCCGGAGCACAGGTCGCTGGACCAGTCGAAGCCGAACTCGGTCAGCGAGGCCCGCCGCTCCCAGGCGGCCCGCCAGGTGGTGGCGCCGGCGGTGGTGGGCTGGGTCAGCACCGCCAGGGCGGCGAGCTTCTGCTCCATCGTCACCACACGCACGGACGACACCGCCGCCACACTCGGATGTCCCGATTCGACTACCGCCGATGCCACCGACGCGACTGCTGCCGTCGACGGGGCGCAGGCTGTCATGGCCAACGCGGCGATGATGAGTGCGGTTCGGGGTCGTACCACCATGAAAACCTGCTTCGCATGCGAGGCCGGGACCTGTCACGGCAAGTTTCACCCCGCCAACGCATGATGCACTCGAACCGCCTAGTAACGCCGAGGCAAGTGTCTGCCAATTATTCGAACTGCTGACAGGCCGCTACTGCGGTTCGGACAGTCGGGCGATGCCTGCGGCCGAGGGGAGCCACGATTGAAGCTGAGCAAGGAAGCTCGCACATGCACGACGATGCAGTGTTAAAAGACAGGAACCGCCGTTGTTTTGTGTGCGTTGTGGCGCGCTAACACTTCCTGTCATCACCTAGGCATAACTTCACATGCCGGAATGTAACGTTCCACATGCGTCGGCCGAGCCACTCAGGGCCAGTCGAACTCCCCTCGACGTACGCCCGCGAGAAAGGCAACCCAGTCCGAACGACTGAACTCCAATATGGATCCATCAGGTGAGTTGGAGTCCCTTAGATAGACCCTCTGGGAGCCGAAGGCCACCTCCACGCACTCGCCCGTCACACTCGCGGAGCTCCTTCGCCAGACCAGCTCAGGCGTATCGTTTGGACTCTGACCCATCAAGCCGCCCTCCCCTTGTCGGTAAGAGAATAGCCTGGGAGATCAAGGCCGTACAGAGTCCGTCAAATAGTGCAGTGGAGCCTCGAAGCCGGCATCACGCCATCGACTCGGCGACCTGAGCGATGAGCGCAAGAGACTCACCTGTATCCAACGCCTCCTTGAGGAGGCTTTCGAAATCGTTTCGGAAAGCGGGGATCCGAGAGTCCTCGCCCGTAAGCGTCTCTTGAATATCGCCGTTCTCGCGATGCAGAATATCGCCGAGTCCATTATCGAAGGACAGCAAAGTGAACGCTCCCCTATACATGCCTGCATGAGATCCGGCCGCGAACGGGACAATCCTTAAACTGATCTTATCATTACACTCTACAGTCTCGATGACGTGCCGAAGTTGTGCAGGCATGATGCTGCGATCATGGCGTATTCCTACATGTCGCCGTATAGCAGCTTCGTCGAGCACGAAGGTCTCGTCAGGGGGGCTCGAACGTCGTCGCAGATTTTCCTGACGCACCATGCGAAGTCTGATGAGATGTCCGAGGTCAGACGAATCGCCAACCGTCCGACAGAGGCTTTCCGCATACTCCGGAGTCTGAAGTAGCCCAGGAATCGCCAAAGGTTGGAACTGCTTTATGACGGAAGCCCCGGCTTCGAACCCTATATACGTGAGATAAGCATTGCTCACTTCATTCTTGAAGTCGCTCCACCATCCCTTCGCGCGTGCTTCTTGATTGAGCAGATGCAGCTTTTCCATGTCTGCGGAATCGGTTACCCCATAGAGTCGCATAAGCGCGTCAAGATCAACCCTGGAGACCGCAGTCCGTCCACCCTCGATCCGGATCAGCTTTGACGGATGCCACTCCAGACGCCCGGCAACCTCGCCTTGAGTCAAGTCACGCCGTCTGCGAAGTTCTACAAGCTTTCTCCGAAGCAGCGCCCCCTGCACGACAGGGCCACGTTGATCCACTGCGCTCCACCTCCGCCTTCTCTTGGCCGCCCAGCCCCGTACGCCCCGACGCCGCAGCAAGCGCTCTACCGTACCTCAACGCCCAGCAGGCGCCTTGACACCCGAATCGGCCGCCGAAGCCCAGTGACCAGGGATTACTCAGGTGACAAGCACGCCCACAGCAGCCACTTTGCCACTTGCACACCACTTCTTCACCCTCTGCTAGGCTATGCCATGCAAGGTAGCATCTTGCAACATTGCAGAGGTAGATCTCTGGCCGGCGGAGCGTGATGCACAGCTGAGGTTCTGGATTGGAAGAGCTCGTGAGCGCTATGGACGCGCCTCGCGAATAAGCAGTGCCAGAGGGCCAAGGAGGTCGCGCTACCGCGGATGCGAGGCACCCCACTCTGGACTGTCACGACAAGTGGTCACGCCAGTCGGGGAGGGAATGTGTCAACGATCCTGTGGCAGCGGATGGCATACGCCGATCTCATGGCTATTGGACAAAGCGCCATCGTGCACAGGCTCATGAAAATGGCGGAGGAGACGCTCGTCTTCCCACCACGCGAGCCCTCTACAGATGAGAACTGGGTCGTCGGCAAGCAAGGCAAGGTTGCATGGCGTCGCGCGGTCCCACCATCCGGGCAGACCGACGACTGCGACGCGGCGGCTGATTATTACATAGTGTATCGAGAACCCACCGACGAGGAGTACCGCAAAAACGACAGGCATCTTGCGTGCACCGTGATGAGAGTGCTTCACGTTTCAGAGTTGGGACAACTCATAAAGTAGTTAAGGCCAGTCGATGCCAAGGCGCCGCGCCAGATCCTCTGTCAGTTGATCGCCCACATCGTCTCGACTCTCGGAAAGCTCAGGCTTCCGTCCGCCGACGAGCTCCTGCTCCAGATAGCGGGCGATCAACTCGCCCTCAAGCCCTTTATTGAGCAGAGGGGAGATAAGCGCGACAAACCTACCGTGGCGAGTAATGATCGCAGGCTTGCCGGACTCGTTGATCTCCTGAATCACTTCGGCCGTTCTCTGATTGAGGTCACGCATCTTGTAAATACGCACGTCTCCTCGACCTGCCGGCGAATTCTCAATGGTCATGGGCCATCCTCGCAAATCTGCGTACTACCTTTGTACTACATCCACCCCTCCCTATGC
>NZ_POUD01000132.1 GCF_003236395.1 Nonomuraea aridisoli
GGCCGGTGCTGGTGGCGGCGTGGGGGTTGTTGAAGCCGGGCGGGAATCTGCAGAGCGTGGGGTGGGCGGCCGGGGAGGCCGCCGTGTTCCCGCCGAACTCGACGTTCGCCCTCGGCGCGGCCAGGACGCTGAGTTCGTTCGGCGACGTCGCCGCCCCCGGGGCGGACCTGGCCCATCTGCTCGCCCTCGTGGCGGCGGGCGAGCTGGACGTCGAGATCGGGTGGCGCGGCCCCTGGGAGCACCTGGAGCAGGCCCGTGAGGCGCAGCTCGACCGGACGGTCACCGGCAAGGTCGTCCTGGAGGTCACCCACCGGCGGGCATGACGGCAACGAAACCGGTCTGTAACTCCTTGTGCCCTGTCCGGAAATGGTCTAGACGTAGACCAAATGGAGCGTCCTCCACCCCCCAGGGAGACCTCAATGACCATTGACGAGGATTCCAGACGACTCGCCGAGCTCGGTTACAAGCAGGAGCTGGCCCGCACCTGGAGCGGTTTCTCCAACTTCGCCATCTCGTTCTCGATCATCTCGATCCTGGCCGGCTGTTTCACCACGTTCGGGCAGGCCTGGAACAACGGCGGTCCCATCGCCATCTCGTGGGGCTGGCCGCTGATCTCCGTGTTCATCCTGATCATCGGTTTCTGCATGTCGGAGCTGGTGTCGGCGTACCCGACGGCGGGCGGCATCTACTGGTGGGCCGCCAAGCTGGGCAAGCCGATCCACGGCTGGTTCACCGGCTGGCTCAACCTGATCGGTCTCATCGCCGTCACCGCGTCGGTCGACTACGGCTGCGCGACGTTCCTCAACATCACCCTGACCCGGCTGACCGGCGGCGCCTGGGAGGGCACGCTCCCCCAGACGTTCCTGCTGTTCGTGATCATCCTGGCGCTGCACGCGCTGATCAACGTGTACAGCCACAGGCTGATCTCGGTCCTGCAGAACGTCTCGGTCTGGTGGCACGTCGCGGGCGCCGCGATCGTGGTCGCCATCCTGGTCTTCGCCCCCGACAGCCACCAGTCGCCCGGGTTCGTCTTCGGCGGCACGATCAACAACTCCGGCTTCGGCGACGGCGCCGAGGGGCTGCCCTTCTGGTTCTACGTGCTGCCGCTCGGCTTCCTGCTCACCCAGTACACGATCACCGGCTTCGACGCCTGCGCGCACGTGTCGGAGGAGACCCAGGGCGCGGCGAAGAGCGCGGCCCGCGGCCTGTGGCAGTCGATCTTCTACTCGGCCATCGGGGGCTGGATCGTGCTGCTGTCGTTCCTGTTCGCCGCCACCGACGTCGAGGCGATCAACGCGGACGGCGGCTTCGTCGGAGCCATCTTCGAGACCGCGCTGTCGTCGCCGCTCGCCACCGCGATCTTCGCCATCTCCACGATCGGCCAGTTCTTCTGCGGGATGAGCTGCGTGACGTCGATGTCGCGGATGACGTACGCGTTCTCCCGCGACGGCGCGGTGCCGGGCTGGCGGCTGTGGGCGAAGGTCGACCGCAACCGGACACCCGTCAACGCGATCGTCGCCGGCTGCGTCGCCGCCGCCCTGCTGACCCTGCCCGCGCTCTACGCCCCTCCCGGGCACACCACGCCGGTCGCGTTCTACGCCGTCGTGTCGATCGCGGTCATCGGCCTCTACCTGGCGTTCTTCATCCCGATCTGGTTGCGGCTGCGCATGGGCGACGCCTTCCAGCCCGGCCCGTGGACGCTCGGCAAGAAGTACAAGGTGCTGTGCTGGATCGCGTGCATCGAGATCGCCGTCGTGTCGATCTATTTCGTGATGCCGTTCTCGCCGGCCGGTGTGCCGGGCAATCCGGACTTCACCTGGACGTCGGTCAACTACGCGCCGATCGCGGTCGGGGTCGTGCTGATCGGGATCGCGTTGTGGTGGGTGTTGTCGGCGCGGAAGTGGTTCGCCGGTCCACGCCGCACGATCGACGAGGAGGTCCCGGAGGTCCCCGCCCCCTGAACCCGACGCGCGGGTACGGCTCCGCACGGGCCGTACCCGCCCTCCGGCCTGCTAGCTTGCCGCCATGGCCACCCTCTGCGACAACGAGTCACCAGAGCCCGCCACGGAGCACCCGCCGAACGCCGAGGTCGTCGCCCGGCTGAGGGCGCGCGACCGCTCAGGCGGGCCGTCGGCCGCCGACATCGTCCGGGCCGTCCACGAGGGCAGGCGATGATCATCATCGACTCGTCCGCGATGGTCGAGGCCCTGACGGGACGCGACGCGGACGCCGAGCTGATCGACGCCCTCGCGGCCGGCCTGCACGCCCCCCACCTGCTCGACGTCGAGGTGCTCTCGACCCTGCGGGGGCTCGTGCTCGGCGGCAAGCTCGGCGCGACGGCGGCCGAGCAGGCGCGCGCCGACTACCTCGCGCTGGAGATCACCCGCTACGGAGCGACGGGGATCGCCGAGCGCATCTGGGAGCTGCGGCACAACTACACCGCCTCCGACGCCTCCTACCTGGCGCTCGCCGAGACGCTGGACGTGCCCCTCTACACCTGCGACGGCAAGCTCGACAGCGGCGGGCACGCCGCCGACGTGCAGGTCTTCCCCCGCAGCTGACCGCTCAAGGGCGTTTGCGCACGGTCAGCATGTGGTCGGCGCCGCGCTGGAACTCGTAGGGGACCCTGCGCCGAGCGCACACCAGCCCGTCGGCTCGCAGCTCCGTCTGGAGGTCGTCGAGGAAGTCGACCGGCTCGCCGTCGCCCAGGCGGACCAGAGGGAAGATCCTGACCTCTCCCCGGCTGACCCGGCTCATCTCCGTGATCGCCGCCCGGTGCCATCCGCGATCGAACCGCCCGGCCCAGGTGAACAGCAGGTGGGAGCAGAGCACCAGATCAACGCTGTCGTCGGCGAGCGGGAGACGCGGCAGGCCGGACGCGAGGTACGAACCCGGGCGCCGGCGGATGTCGGCCATGAACGCGCTCCGGGCGTCGAGGCGCATCTTCCGCCGCCGTTCCGGCGAGCCGTACCAGTCCCACACGAACCGGTCCGCGTTCGCGCTGATCATCGCGTTGCCCTGGTCCAGGTCGGCCGACAGGCGGTCGATGATCACGTCCACGCCGAGGGCGTAAAGAGGGTCGGACGCCAGGGCCCGAGCCCCCATCGCCGCGGCCTCCGCGACGAAGCCGGACGCCCCACCGCCGCAGTCGAGGATGACGCCGTGCAACTCCTGGTCGCCGATCGCGAACATCGCCCGGTATTCGGCGAAGGAACGAGACGACATGATCATCTGTGCCTCTTCGGGCGCGGCGGGATCGCTCAGGACGCTTCGAAGGCCGCCGCGACGACCCGCCGGACCTCGTCCATCGAGACCGTGCCGAGCTCGCTCTGGAGCGAGGCCATCTGGACGTCGGGCATGCCGCAGGCGACCGCCCAGTTCCACGGCGTCATGTCGTTGTCGACGTTGAGCGCGAACCCGTGGCTGGTGACGCCCCGGCTCTGCCGCATCCCGATGGAAACGATCTTGCGTCCGGTCTCGGCCGTCCACACGCCGGTCAGCAGCTCCGACCCGGGCGGCGTGTCACGGCGCTCGGCCGGCAGCCCCAGCTTGCCCAGCGCCTCCACCAGCCGCAGCTCGACCTCGCGTACGTAGTCGACGATGCCCTCGCCCTCGTCGAGCTTGACGATGAGGTAGCCGACGAGCTGGCCGGGGCCGTGGTAGGTGAGCTGACCGCCGCGGCCCGTCTCGACCACGGGGATGCCGCGCGAGGGGTCGGGCAGGTGCTCCAGCGGGGTGCGGCGCCCGATCGTGTAGACGGGAGGATGGCTGAGCAGCCAGAGCGTGTCCGGCCGCTCCTCCTGTTGGCGCTGCCCGACGAGGTCGGACATGCGCTCCATCGCCTTGTCGTAATCGACGAGCTCATCCTGGATGAGCGTCAGCGGCCTTGCCCTCATTCTTCAGAGGATATGCCGCCTGCCGAATGCGGGCGCACGAGGGCCGGGAGGGCGCGCGAGGCGCCCTCCGGGGGCGGCCTCACGCCGCGCGGTAGCTCCGGTAGTCCTTCGGCTGCTCCGGCACGAGGATCCACATCGCGACGTAGACGACCCACAGCGGCCCGGGGATGAGCGACAGGATCAGCCAGAGGATGCGGACGAGGGTGGGCGGCAGGCCGAGCTTGTCGGCGATGCCACCGCAGACCCCGGCGATGATCCTGTGCTCTCGTGAGCGGTACATGGTCTCCTCCGTGTTCGACGTTCTATCGGTTCAACGGACGGCCGGGGCGGAAGGCTCCCGTCAGGAACCCTGAGAAAACCCTGTAAGGGTCAGCCACTCATGTGCCATGCCCAGATGACGCCTGGTCAGTCCCTCGACCGGGTCCACGTGGACGAGGAGGAAGGAGTCGAGACCCTGATGCACCCTGAGATAGTCCTCGTCCTGCGCCCACACCTGGTCGTCGAACCAGACGAACGGCCGGCGCCCCACGTACGCCGCCACGTGCCGGGTCTTGAACATCTCGCCGTGCTCGCTCGGCTCGACCGGCGTCATCGGGATGACGGGGAGCGTCGGCAGGCCGATGCGGGGGGCGATCCAGTCGTTGGCGTGCTCCTCCCAGGTGGTGGCCCAGACGAGCTCGGCCCCCGTCGACGCGGCCAGGTCGAGCAGCCGGCGGCCGTGCCGGGCGTTGAGCCGCACGGTGTAGAGGACGCCGTCCACCGTGCAGCGGTACGGGCGGAACTCGGGCGGCGGCCGCCCCATCGGGTTGAGCACGCCGTCCACGTCGAGCAGGATCAGGGGTCTCACCGTACGGCTCCGGCCCGGTGTTCCTGCGGGCTGACGCCGCGCACCCGTTTGAAGGCCGCGCTGAGCGCGAACGGGCTGCCGTACCCGACCTTCCTGGCGACCGAGCCGATCGTGGCGTCGGGCTCACGCAGCAGGTCGGCGGCCAGGGCCAGGCGCCAGTCGGTGAGGAACGCCATCGGCGGCTCGCCGACCAGCTCGGTGAAGCGCCGGGCCAGCGACGCCCGCGACACGCCGACCTCGGCGGCCAGGGAGGCGACCGTCCACGGGTGGGCGGGGTCGTCCTGCAGCATGCGCATGGCCTTGCCCACCACGGGGTCGCCCATCGCGCGGTACCAGCCGGGCGCCTGGTGGGTGGCGAAGTACGTCCGCAGCACGGCGATGACCAGCAGGTCGAGCAGCCGGTCGAGGACCGCCTCCTGGCCGGGCTCGTCCTTGACGATCTCGGCGCCGAGCAGCTCGATGACCGGGCCGCCGGGCTGGACGATGAGCGGCGGCAGGCTGTCGAGCAGCCGCCGGCTGACCGCGCCCTCCATGGTGTAGGTGCCGCAGAGCAGCACGGTGTCGCCGTCGGGGTCGTTCCCCCAGGTGCGTACGCCGAGGCCCATGGACTCGTAGACCGACTCGCCGTCGAGGTTGGTGCAGAGCTGGCCGGGGTGGATGACGATCTGCGGCGGGGTCGCGGGGTGGTCGGCCACGGTGTACGGCTCCGGCCCCCGGATGACCGCGACCTCGCCGGGCCGCAGCCTGACCGGCTCGCCGCCGTCAGACATGATCCACGCCTCGCCGCGGACGAGCGCGGTCACCGCCAGCGGCGCCTCGTCCTGGATGCGCAGCGACCACGGCGGGTCGAGGATCGAGCGCAGCAGGAAGGCCCCGCGGGCTCGCGGGCCGTCGAGCAGGGCCGCGAGCTGATCCATGCGCTAGACGATCGCATATGGGTACGCGCTTCTCAACCATGGAGAGTCTTATCGTTATCGGGCCTTACTAGAGGCATGACGATTCTGGTGCTGGGCGGCACGGGCAAGACCGGCCGCCGCGTAGCCGACCGCCTCACCGCTCTCGGCCTCCCCGTCCGCGTCGGGTCCCGCTCGACCGGCTTCGACTGGCGCGACCGCTCCACGTGGGCGGCCTCGCTGGACGGGGTGACGGCCGTCTACCTGTCCTACCATCCCGACCTCGCCTTCCCCGGCGCGTACGACGACGTCAAGGCGTTCACGGAGCTGGCCGTGCGGAGCGGCGCGCGGCGGCTGGTGCTGCTGTCCGGGCGCGGCGAGCCGGAGGCGCAGGCGAGCGAGCGCACGGTTCAGGAGTCGGGCGCGCAGTGGACGATCCTGCGCTGCTCTTGGTTCATGCAGAACCTCAGCGAGGACTTCCTGCTCGGCCAGGCGCAGGCCGGCGTCATCGCGCTGCCGGCCGGCGACGTGGGCGAGCCGTTCGTGGACGTGGAGGACATCGCCGACGTCGCCGTGGCCGCGTTCACGGAGGACGGCCACGCGGGCCGCCCGTACGAGCTGACCGGCCCGCGGCTGCTGACCTTCAGGGACGTGGCGCGGGAGCTGTCGCGCGCCACCGGCCGCGAGATCACGTTCACCCGCGTCACCCCGGAGGAGTACGTGGCGGCGGCGGTCGCCGAGGGCCTGCCGCAGGAGGTGGCGGAGAACCTGGCCGGGCTGTTCACCGAGACCCTGGACGGCCGCAACGCCTCCGTGGCCGACGGCGTGCGGGAGGCGCTGGGCCGCCCGGCCCGCGACTTCGCCGACTTCGCCAGGGCCCACACCCACCTGTGGAAGCCCTAGAGGACGGCCTGCCGCATCTGGGACGACAACCAGGCGACGTACGCGTCGGGGGGCCAGCCGCGGCCGGTCACCAGGGCGGCGTAGTGGGCGGGGTCGTTGTAGAACCACACGACGTCGATCGCCCGCTCGGTCTCGACGGCGAGCGGCCCGAGCGACGTCAGGCGTTCGACGACCATGCGGGCGCCGGCGCGCCGGTTGTCCACCATGGTCCGCCAGAGCTCGGCCGCCTCGGGGGCGGCGTCGGCGGCGCGCCGCACGGTCTCGAAGACCTGGGCGGCCCGCGCGCCGATCAGCTCGGCCACCCGCGCGTACGCGTCGAGGACGGCCTCCTGGCCGGCGGCCTCGAAGACGGGCCGGAACCACGGACGCTCGGCCACCGGCACCGGCTCGTCGTCGCCGGCCAGCGCCTCGTCCACCACCCGGTGGAGCAGGGCCGCCTTGGAGCCGAACGCGGCGAAGACCGTGGGCCGCGCCACGCCGGCGGCGGCGGCCACGTCGGCGAGCGAGGTGGCGGCGTAACCGCGGGCGACGAACAGCTCCCTGGCCGCCGCGACGACGGCCTGACGCGTACGGCGGGCGCTCTCCTCGCGCAGCGGCGACCGGTAGCGCCGCCTGGCGGGGCCTGCCTTGACATCGCTCACCGTTCAAAGATACTGGCAGCATGTTCAACATAATGCTGTCTATCCAATAGAAGGTGGTCTGACGATGTCACGCCCGTACGTGCTGGGCCGCGACGAGGGCGAGGCCATCTGGTTCCTCGGCAACCTCGTCACCGTCAAGGTCGCCGGTGAGCACACCTCCGGCCGCCTGTCGCTGAGCGAGTTCGTCAACCCGCCGGGCTTCGCGCCGCCGCTGCACCGCCACCTCGACGCCGACGAGATCGCGTACGTGATCTCCGGCACCGCCCGCTACACGTGCGGCGGCGAGACGTTCACCGCCGGGCCCGGCGACGTCGTGCTGCTGCCGGTCGGGCTGCCGCACACGTTCACCGTCGGACCGGATGAGCCGCTGCGCTCCCTGGTCATCACCACGCCCGCCGGGTTCGAGCGCTTCGTCGCCGACGTCGGCGAGCCGGCCGCCGAGCGCCGCCTGCCCGACCCCGGCCCCGTCGACGTGGCGGCGCTCGCCGAGGCCCACGCACGGCACGCGCTCGAACTCCTCGGCCCGCCCGGGGCGACGCCGTAGCCCTACTCCCGGAGTGCGGTGAGCAGGGCGAGCGGTGTCGCGGCCGCCCACGCCTGCGGGGAGGAGGCGTGGGGGTAGGGCACCGGATCGGGGTGCTCGTCGTCGCCGTACCCGGCGATGACCTCCGGCAGCCGCCAGTCGTGGTGGGCCGCCGCCCTGATCAGGCCCTTGGCGACCGTGGCCGCCTGCTCCCTCAGCCCGCAGCGGGCCAGCCCGAGCACGATCACGGCGTTGTCGTGCGGCCAGATGCTGCCCCGGTGGTAGGACAGCGGGTGGTACGGGGCCTGCCCGGCGGCGAGCGTGCGGATGCCGAAGCCGGAGAAGAAGTCCTTCTGCAGCAGCCGGTCGCCCACCATCCGCTCCTCGCCGGGGTCGAGGATGCCCGACCACAGCAGGTGGCCCGCGTCGGAGGCGAGCGCGTCCACCTGCCGGTTCCGCCCGTCCAGCGCCAGCGCGGGGAAGGCCGCTCCCGGCATCCAGAAGTCGCGGCGGAAGCGGGCCCGCAGGTCCGCCGCGGCCTCCTCCAGCCGGTCGGCCTCGCGCGCGTCCCGCCACACCTCGCGGGCCAGCCGCGCCGTGCGCACCAGGGCGTCGTAGACGTATCCCTGCACCTCGCCGACCGCCAGGTCGCCCTCGGCCTGGGCGCCGTCGGAGAAGCAGATCGCGCCGGCGGAGTCCTTCCAGTTCTGGTTCACCAGGCCGCCGCGCGCCTCGTCGGAGGTGTAGCGCAGGTAGCCGCCGGCGCCGAGGCCGCCGTCGCGGAACATCCACTCCACGGCCGCCCGCGCCTGCGGCTCCAGTCGCTCGGCCAGCCGGGGGTCGCCGGTGGCCGTGCGGTGCGCGTCCAGCAGCACCAGGAAGAGCGGGGTGGCGTCGACGCTGCCGTAGTAGCGGCCGTAGGGCACCTGGCCGAAGTGGGCCAGCTCGCCGTGGCGCACCTCGTGCACGATCTTGCCCGGCTGCTCCAGGCGGGCCTCGTCGTAGCGCGTGCCCTGGGCGGCCGCGAGCGCGGGCAGGACGGCCGCGGCCAGCTCCGGCCGGTACGGCAGGGCGAAGAGCGAGGTCAGCAGGGAGTCGCGGCCGAAGAGCGCCAGGAACCACGGGATGCCCGCGCCCGGCAGGCGCAACTCCTCACCTTCGGGCCCCCAGGCGGGGATGAGCAGCCGCGTGAGGTCGGCCAGGCCCTGCTCGCAGGCGCGGGCCAGCTCCGGCCACGACGTGAGGTCACGCGGGCGGGGCCGCGCGCCGGCGAACGCGCGCGTCTCGGCCTCCTGACGGCCGCGCACGGCGCTCGGAGGGCCGGGCGTGACCGGCTCGGTGGTGCCGGACGGGACGGCGAGGACGGTGAGCGCGAGGTCGGCCGTGCCGTGCGCGGGCAGGGTGAACGTCCACGACAACACCTGCGCGGTGCCGTCCGCGCCGGCCGGGCGCACGCGGTCCGGCGCGGGCACGGCGCCGACGGTGGTCCGCGAGAGCCAGCTCCCGCCTCGCCGGTAGTGGAAGGCGACACCGTCCGCCGTCGGGTCGACCGTGCGGACCGCGTCGGGTTTGTCGTACGTACGGTGGTCGGCGCGCAGCTCGAACTGATCGGCGAAGTCGGCGTCCACGTGCAGTTCCACCTCGACGACGGCGGGCTCGCCGAGGTTGCCGACCAGCCGGACGTGCTCGGTCAGCGCACCCTCCGTCACGGCCTGACGCCGGAAGACGGTGTACGCGGGCGGCCGGTCGCGGGTGCCGGCCGGGGCCAGGACGCAGCCGTCGGCGGAGGAGGTCAGCAGGGGCGGCGCCGTGCCGTCCACGGTCAGCAGCCACCGGCTCAGGTGACGTCCGTCGCGGATGAACAGGCCGTCGGTCGAGGCGCCGTTCAGCCCGCGGATGTCGCCGCCGGCGGTCGTGACGGCGAAGGTGCCCCCGCCGACCAGCAGCCGGCTCACCGGGCCACGCCCTGGGCGACGGAGGTCTGCAGCAGGTCGAGCGCCAGGGCGGCGGTCCAGCTGAAGCGCAGGATGCCGCGGGCGTCGCCCGAGTGCGGCTCCAGGTACTCGGCGAACTCGGAGCGGTGGGCGAGCGTCAGGAACTGCTCGCGCAGCAGGCCGGCCGCCTCCTCCTCGCCGTGGGCGGCGAGGCCGCGATGGATCAGCCAGGCCGTGTTGAACCAGCTGGGCCCCCGCCAGTAGCGGTTGCCGTCGAACTCAGGGGCCGTCAGATCGTAACTGGGCACAAGATGCACCCTTCCCAACCCGAAGCGCGGTCCATGCAGGGTGCGCGCAAGAGCTTTTGCGATGGCCGCCGGGAGCCCCGGCACGACCAGCGGGATCAACCCGGACACACTGTGACCGGCGATGGCGGCGCCGGTCACCAGGTCGCGGGCGTGGAAGATCTCGTCCACCGGATCCCACAGACGGCCGACCAGCGCGGCGGTCGCCGCCTCGGCCCGCCGCCGGTGCGGGCCCGCGTCCGCGCCGATCGTCTCGGCGATGTCGGCGAGGGCGTGCTCGGAGGCGATGAGCAGGGCGTTGAACGACGGGTCCTCGATGGCGAAGGCGTGCGGGGTGCGCGCGTCGTCGTAGCCGTGGTCGCGGTAGGTCGCGGCCAGGCGTACGTACCGCGCGTAGTCGAGGTCGGTGGGGCGGTCGGCGGCGGAGCTGTGGTGCAGGTCGGTCCGGGCGAAGGAGCCGAACGGCGCGGGCTCGATCCGGGCCAGGGCGGCGTCCCAGCACGGGCTGTTGTCCAGCCCCGGCTCCCACGGATGCACGACCGAGGCGAGCCCGCCGCCGCCCAGGTCACGGGCGCCGCCCAGGTAGCGGTGCCAGGCGGCCAGCCGCGGGTACACGCGCGGCAGGAAGCCCCGGCGGCGCGACTCCGCGGGATCGGCCGCGTGCACCAGCCAGGCGGCGAGGGCGTGCACCGGCGGCTGGATGATCCCGGACGTCTGGATGAACGCGGACGCCCCGGCCGCCCGGCCGGCGACGGCCGAGCGCCAGAAGCCCGGGCCGGGGAAGTAGGCGCCGTCCGGCACGGACGGGTTGAACACGATGTGCGGGATGCGACCGTCGCCCCACTGCGCGCTCAGCAGCGTCTCCAGCTCGCGCTGCGCCCGGCGCGGCGAGACGTGCCGCAGCCCCACGGCGATGAACGCCGAGTCCCAGCTCCACTGGTGCGGATACAGGGCGCGCGAGGGAACGGTCGCCGCTCCCGTCCAGTTGCCGAGCAGCACCTGGGTCGCGCTCCTGCGCAGGGAGTCACAGGGTGCGGTGGCGGTCGTTTCGGCGAATGTCGTCATCCCGCGACTCGGCGCAGGAACGACGGGATCGAGCGCACGGCCTCCACCGGGTCTCCGGTGAGCCGGCACTCGACGGCCAGGTAACCGGCGTAGCCGGTGGCGTCCAGCGCGCTCAGCCAGGCGGCCCACTCCAGGTGGCCGGCCCCGGGCTGGAACCGGTTGGAGTCGCTCACCTGGGCGTGGCCGATCAGCGGCCCGGCCTCGAGGATGGCGGCCGGCGGGTCGGCCTCCTCGATGTTCATGTGGTAGCTGTCGATGCCGATGCGCACGGAGTCCAGGCCGACCTCGCGGATCAGGTCGGCGGCCTGCGCCAGCCGGTTGACCATGTGGTCCTCGTAGCGGTTGAGCGGCTCCAGGAAGAGCGTGACGCCTTCCTTGCGGGCGTGCTCGCCGAGCTCGGTGAGCCCTTCCAGCAGCACCTCCCGGTCGCGCTCCGCGCTGCGCGGCGGCTCGAACGGCGGCAGCCGCCGGGAGAACATCCCGTAGGACGCCGGGGTCTGGGCGCCGAGGCCGCCGAGCTCGCCGATGACCGACAGCTGCGACTTCATCTGCTCGATGGCGTCGCGGCGCAGCGCGTCGTCGAAGGCGCCGAAGAAGTGCAGCATCTCCACGCACACGGTCGGCATGACGACGCCGTCGGCCAGGGCCTTGCGCAGCTCGGGCAGCCGGTCGCGGAAGTGGAGGTCCCCCTTGCCGCGCAGCTCGATGCCGTCGTAACCGGCGCTCTGCGCGAACTCCCACTTGTCCTGGAGGGTCTCGCCGGGAAGCAGCTGCTCCTGGCAGGCGATCTTGAGCATGGTTCAGAACTCCAGCACGACCTGGAGCGCGTCGGCGGGACGCTCATCCAGCAGGACGTAGGCCTCGGCCGCGTCGGCGACCGGCACCACATGACTCACCAGGGACTTCACGTCGATCAGGCCCTCCGCGACCAGGCCGAGGAAACCCTGCTGGAGGCGTTCGACGCTCCAGCGGCCGACGAGCTGCGGCGGCACGCCGCCGATCTGCGAGCTGACGAGCTGGACGCGGTTGTGGTGGAACTCGTCGCCGAGCCGCAGCCCCACGCCGTCGCCCTGGTAGAAGCCGGAGGCGACGACCCGCCCGGCCACGGTCACCGCGCGCAGGGCCTCGTGCAGGGCCTGGTAGGAGCCGCTGATCTCGATGGCGGCGTCGGCGCCGCGCCCGCCGGTGGACTCGCGGATCCGCTCGGCGACGGCGTCGGTGCGCGCGTTCAGCGTGCGGGCGGCGCCGTACTCCACGGCCTTGGTGAGGCGGGTCTCCAGGGCGTCGACGGCGGTGACGCGGGCGCCGTTCAGCTGGGCCAGCCGGGTGGTGAGCAGGCCGATCACGCCCTGGCCGAAGATCGCGACGTCCTCGCCGACGTGGATGTCGGCCGCGAGGACGGCGTTGTAGGCGATCGCCCCGACCCTGGCGAAGGCGCCGGCCAGGGGCGCCAGCCCGCTGGGGAGCGCGTGGCCGGTCAGCCGTTCGGCGGCGACGACGGCCTCGCTGCGGTGCCCCCAGATGCCCCACACCACGGTGCCCGGCGCCGGCACGCCCGGAGCCCCGGCGATCTCCGGTGAGACCTCCAGGACCTCGCCGACCTCGGAGTACCCCCAGCCCACCACCGGATAGGCGATGCCCGGCCCGCCGTCGCGGAACAGCCGGGCCTCGGCGTCCCACGTGCGGGTCAGGTAGGGGTTGGTCCCCCGGTAGGCGGTGAGCTCGGTGCCCGCCGAGATCCCGGAGTACAGCGTCCGGACGCGAAGGTGTCCGGGCGGCAGCGGGACCGGCTCGACGGTGGCGACCTCCACTTGGCGGGGGCCGGTGAACTGGACGACGCGTTCCACAGGGGCTCCGTGGTGTTGTTTTTGCTGGTGTTTGACCCTATGTGTGGGGCTTTTGTCGAAGATAGCCGATACTTAGGTCTTGTCAACAGACGAAAGTGGTGCTCTGATGCATCACACATGAAATATGAGGTGCAGTGAGGACGGTTCATACACATGTGGCCTCGATGGTCGAGGGCCCTGGCGGCAGGTCTGGCCGCCACGCTGACAGCCGGCGTGCTGTCCGGATGTGGCGCGCAGGCGCGAAGTCAGCCCGATAACAAGATCACTGTCTGGAGTCTGGAGAACCTCACTCCACGCATGGCGGCGACCGAGAAGATCGTCGCCGGATTCGAGAAGGAAACCGGCATCGACGTGCGGCTCGTCGGCGTCGACGAGGGCCAGCTGCCCCAGCTGATCATGTCCGCGGCCGCCGCGGGGACGCTCCCCGACGTGATCGGCGGCGTGCCGCTCGCCCCGGTGTGGCAGATGTACACCAACGGGCTGCTCGACACCGCGGCCACCAAGAAGGTGGTCGACGCCCTCGGCCCCGGCACCTTCAACGCCAACGCGCTGCGGCTGACCGGCGACGGGTCCACCCGGCTCGGCGTGCCCAGCGACGCCTGGCTGCAGATCCTCGTCTACCGCAAGGACCTCTTCGCCAAGGCGGGCCTGCCCGTCCCCGACTCCTACGACGCCATGCTCCAGGCCGCCAGGACGCTGAACGCGGGCGGCGTCAGCGGCATCTCGCTCGCCACCGACCCCAGCGACGTCTTCACCCAGCAGAGCTTCGAGGACATCGCGCTCGCCGGTGGCTGCGAACTCGTCGGCGCGGACGGCACGGTCGGCCTCGGCAGCCCGCAGTGCCGCTCGGCCTTCACCACCTACGACCAGCTCGCCTCCGACTACGGCGCCCCGGGCACCCAGAGCGTGGACTCCACCCGCGCCACCTACTTCGCCGGGCGGTCCGCCATGATCGTCTGGTCGACGTTCCTGCTGGACGAGCTGGCGGGCCTGCGGAACGACGCCCTGCCGAGCTGCCCGCAGTGCGCCGGCGACCCGCGCTTCCTCTCCGACAACAGCGGGATCGTCACCGCGCTGAAGGGGCCGGGCGCCGCCGAGCCCGCGCAGTTCGGCGAGATCACCTCCTGGGTGATCAGCAGGACCGCCGAGACCGCGGCCGCGCAGAAGTTCGTCGAGTACATCATGAGCACCGGCTACGAGGGCTGGTTCGGACTGGCCGCGGAGGGCAAGATCCCGGTCCGCGACGGCACGGCCGATGAGCCGGACAAGTACCGCAAGGCATGGCGGGCCAGCGTCATCGGGGTCGACACCCGAGAGCCCCTGCAGGCCGTCTACACCGCCGACCTCCTCGACAAGCTCGCCTCCGGCGTCAGCAACATGCGGCGCTGGGGGATCACCCAGGGACAAGGCGCGCTGGTCGGCGCGACGCTCGGCGAGCTGCCCATCCCGAAGGCGGTCGGCGCCATGACCTCCGACCAGATCTCTCCCGCCGAGGCCGCGCAGCAGGCCGGCGAGGAGGTCTCTGCCTTGCAGACGTCCCTCCGATGAACCCCTGCCGAGGAACCACATGAGCACCCTGCGAAGCGCCGAGCGGCGACCCTCCGTCCCCGTGACTCCGGAGGGGCCGCCCGGCCGGCCTCGGCGCACCCCCACCCTGGCCCAGCGGGAGAACCGGACCGGCCTCGCCTTCGTCTCCCCCACGGTCGTGGTCGTCCTGGTCGTCGTGGTCCTGCCCATCGCCTGGACGGTGTTGCTCGCCTTCCAGCGGGCGCGGCTGGTCGACATCCAGACCATGGACTTCCTGTCCGGCTGGACGCTGGACAACTTCACCCAGGTCTTCGCCTCGGCCGGCTTCTGGTCCTCCCTGGGCGTCACGCTGGTCTACACCGCGGGCGCCACCGCCGGCTCGATCGTGCTCGGGCTCGTCGCCGCCCTCGCCCTGCGCCGGCCGTTCCGCGGGCGGGCCCTGCTGCGCGGCTCCATGCTGCTGCCGTACGTCGCACCCGTCGTGGCCGTGACGTTCGTCTGGGAGATCGCGCTCAGCCCGCAGTTCGGCATCGTCAACGAGTGGGGCGCCAAGCTGCTCGGCTGGGACAAGCCGATCGCCTTCCTGTCGACCCGGTCCCAGGAGATCACGCTGCTCGGCTGGGACGTGCACGTGCCGCTCGCGCTGCTCGTCGTCATCGCGTTCGAGACCTGGCGCTACTTCCCGTTCGCCTTCCTCTTCCTGCTCGCCCGGCTGCAGGCCGTGCCCGCGGGGCTGGAGGAGGCCGCGACGGTGGACGGCGCCACGCTCACCCAGCGTTTCCGCCACATCCTGCTGCCGCAGCTGCTGCCGGTGATCGCGCTGCTGTCGGTGCTGCGCTTCATCATGACGTTCAACAAGTTCGACGACGTCTACCTGCTCACCGGGGGCGGCTCCGGCACCGACGTCGTCGCCGTGCGCGTCTACGACTTCCTCACCGCCCGCTACGACGTGGGCGCGGCGTCCGCGCAGGCCCTGGTGCTGGCGCTGGTGCTGGCCGTGCTGCTCGGCATCTATTTCGCGTTCTTCGCCAAGAAGGCCCAGGAGGAGGAAGTATGAGCCGCGAACAGGCCGAACAGAGGATCTTCGGGGTCCTGCGGTGGGTGGTGATCGCCTTCCTCGCGGTGATCACGATCTTCCCCTTCTACTACATGGTGCTGCTGTCGGTGAAGTCCATCGACCAGCTGCTGCTGGCCCCCGGCAAGCTGTGGGTGAGCCTGTCGGAGCTGACCCTGAGCACGTACCAGAACGTGCTGCAGCCGACCGACGAGGGCGGCCAGGGCTTCCTGCGCATGCTCGCCAACTCGGGGATCGTCGCGGCGATCACCGTGGCGCTGACCCTGCTGGCCTCCGTGCCGGGCGCCTACGCCGTCAGCCGCCTGAAGTTCTTCGGCGGACGCCACGTCAGCGCGCTGTTCCTCGCGCTGTACCTCTTCCCGTCCACGCTGCTGGCGGTGCCGCTGTTCGTGATCTTCGCCCGGATCGGGTTGCAGGGCAGCCTGATCGGGCTGGCCATCGTCTACATCGCGCAGACCGTGCCGGTCTCCATCTACATGCTGCGGAACTACTTCGTCACCATCCCCCGCAGCGTCGAGGAGGCCGCGGCGCTGGACGGCTCCGGGCAGCTGCGCATCCTGCGCACGATCGTGCTCCCCCTCGCCGCGCCGTCCCTCGTGGCCACCGGCCTGTACGTGTTCATGATCGCCTGGAACGAGTTCCTCTTCGCCCTGCTGTTCCTGGCCGCCGAGCCCGGCAACTGGACGGTCTCGCTGGGCCTCTCGCAGCTCTCCAACGGGATCGAGGTGTCCAAGACCGTGCTGATGGCCGGCTCGGTCATCCTCACCATCCCCGTGGTACTTCTTTTTTACGCTGTTGAACGCCTCCTCACCGAAGGTCTCACCAGCGGCGCGGACAAGAGCTGAGGCAAGGAGAGGCATCCCCGATGGCATCGCCATGGAGCACCGCAGGCCACCTTCTGGAACTGATCCGCACCGGGCAGGCGACCACCCGGATCGAGCTCCAGCGCATGACCGGCCTGTCCCGCTCCACGGTCGGCCACCGGCTCGACCAGCTCTTCGCCGCCGGCTGGCTGCGCGAGGTGCCGGGCGTGCAGTCGACCGGGGGGCGGCCGTCCGCCCAGCTGGAGTTCGACACCCGGCACGCCGTCGTGCTGGCCGCCGACCTCGACACGACCTTCGCGCGGGTCGCCGTCCTCGACCTGGCCGGCGGCCTGCTGGCCGAGCACGCCGAGCACCTGCGCATCGACGAGGGTCCTGACCGCGTGCTCGACCGGCTCGGCACGTGGTTCGCGAAGCTGCTGGGCGAGGCCGGCATCGCGCCCGCCACGGTCTGCGGCGTCGGCCTGTCGCTGCCCGGCCCGGTCGTCTGGCCGTCCGGCCGGGTCGTCCGGCCGCCCATCATGCCCGGCTGGGACGGCTGCCCGGTGCCCGAGCTGATGGGGCGGGCGCTCCACACGCACGCCGGCATGGACGCCGCCGTCCCGGTGCTCGTCGACAACGACGCCAACCTGATGGGGCTGGGCGAGCAGCGCGACTCGTTCGCCGACTGCTCCTCGTTCATCCTGATGAAGGTCTCCACCGGCATCGGCGCGGGCGTCGTCATCGACGGCAAGGTCTTCCGCGGCATCGACGGCGGCGCCGGCGACATCGGCCACGTCCGCCTGCACGACCGGCCGGACGCCCGCTGCATGTGCGGCTCCTACGGCTGCCTGGCCGCCGTCGCCAGCGGCCGCGCCCTGGCCGGGCAGCTGGCCGCGCTCGGGGTGCCCGCCGGGTCCGCCGCCGACGTCCGCGCCCACCTCGACGCCGACAACCCCGACGCCGTACGCCTGGCCCGCGAGGCCGGTCAGCGCTGCGGCGAGGTGCTCGCCACCGTCGTCAGCCTGCTCAACCCGGGCGTCCTGATGATCGCCGGCGACCTGGCCGAGACCCACTTCGTCACCGGGGTGCGCGAGCTGCTCTACCAGCGCGCCCTGCCCCGCGCAACGCGTAACCTGCAGATAGTCACCGCCCGGCTCGGCGAGCACGCCGCGCTCGCCGGGGCCACCGCGATGGTCGTCGAGCACCTGTACGCGCCCGACCAGGCCGACGCCCGCCTCGCCGTCGCGTCCCCGGCGCCCTGAAAGCCCGGCGCCCTGAAAGCATGGAGTGAAGTCGTGACCACCACCGCCCCTGTCGAGGTCGGCCTCATCGGCGCCGGCCCGTGGGCCCGTACGATGCACGCGCGGATGCTGGCCGAGGGCCCGCAGACGCGGCTGACCGCCGTCTGGGCCCGCCGCGCCGACGCCGCTCGCGAGGTCGCCGAGCAGTACGGCGCGGTCGCCGCGGCCACCCCTGAGGAGCTGTTCGACCGGTGCGAGGCGGTGGCGTTCGCGGTGCCGCCGTCCGTCCAGTCGGAGCTGGCCGTACGCGCGGCCAAGGCCGGCAAGGCGCTGCTGCTGGAGAAGCCGCTCGGGCTCGACCTCGCCTCGGCGCGCGCGGTGGCCGACGCCGTCGAGGAGGCGGGCGTCGTCTCCCAGATGGTGCTGACCAAGCGCTACCTACCGGCCACCAGGGAGTTCCTGCGGCAGGCGGAGAGCTTCTCGGTCACCGGCGCCCGTTCGTGTTACCTGCACGGCGCGTTCCTCGGCGGTGAGCTCGCCACCGGGTGGCGGCTCGAGCGGGGCGCCCTGCTCGACCTCGGCCCCCACCTGCTCGACCTGCTCGACACCGCCGTCGGCCGCATCGCCCGCGTCCGCGCGACCGGCGACCCGCGCCGGTGGGTGGAACTCTCCTGCGAGCACGAGAACGGCGCCGTCAGCCAGGCGTCGTTGTCGGGCAGCGTCCGGCTGCCCCGGGCGCGCACGCGGGTGGAGCTCTTCGGGGAGGAGGGCGAGCTGGTCTACGACACCGCGGGGCTCGACCACGACGAGGCCTGGCCCGTGCTGCGCGCCGAGTTCGCCGCCGCCGTACGCGCGGGCCGCTCCGGCGAGCTGAGCGCCGCCCGCGGGCTGCGGCTGCAGGAACTCATCGAGGCCGCCGTCACGCGGTGACGCCGGCCGCGGGCCTTTCACCGCATGAGGCGACAAACCTGGGTCCCGGTTTCCGCTAGCCTCACCCTCGTCACTCCTGAGGCTCTGGAAAGGTGTCGTCGTGATCGGCTGGCTGGAAGCGGTGATTCTGGGGTTGGTCCAGGGGCTGACGGAGTTCCTGCCGATCTCCTCCAGCGCCCACATCCGGGTGGTGTCCGCTTTCGCCGGCTGGCCCGATCCAGGCGCGGCGTTCACGGCGGTCATCCAGCTCGGCACGGAGACGGCCGTGCTGATCTACTTCCGCCAGGAGATCTGGGAGATCATCTCCACCTGGACCCGCTCGTTGTTCAACCGCGAGCTGCGCGGCCACTGGGCGGCCCGCATGGGGTGGTACGTCATCGTCGGCACGTTGCCCATCGTCGTGCTCGGCCTGGTGCTGAAGGAGCAGATCGAGACACCTTTCCGCGACCTGCGCCTGGTCGGCACCACGCTCATCGTCTTCGCGATCATCCTGTGGTTCGCCGACCGCACCGCCCGCAACAAGCTCACGTTGGAGAAGCACCTCAGCGCCCCGCACGCCGTCGTGTACGGCTTCGCGCAGGCGCTGGCGCTCGTGCCCGGCGTGTCGCGCTCCGGCGGCACGGTGACCGCCGGTCTGCTGCTCGACTACCGCCGCGAGGACGCCGCGAAATACTCGTTCCTGCTGGCCATCCCGGCCGTGCTGGGGGCGGGCGTGCTGGAGCTGAGCGAGATCGGCGAGGGCCCGGCCCCCGCCTGGGGCCCCACGATCCTGGCCACGGTGATCTCCTTCATCGTCGGCTACGCGGCGGTGGCGTGGTTCCTGCGCTACATCAGCACCCACCGCTTCACGATCTTCGTGATCTACCGGATCATCCTCGGCTTCTTCATCATCCTCGCGGTCACCGCGGGGTGGATTCCGGCGATCGGCTGACCGGCTCCCGCACGCCCGGATAGTACGCCGCCCACTCCCCGTCGCCCATGCGCAGGATCTTCAGCCCGATCCAGCCGAGGCCGGCGACGGGGACGGTCCAGCACACCGCGGTCACCGGCCCGTACGGCACCGCGAACGACCCCAGATAGCCGGCGGCCACCACGACCGGCACCCACCAGCCCACGAACCCGGTCCGCCACACGACCGCGGTCAGCACCGGCAGGCCGAACAGGCCGAAGAACATCCACGGCATCTGGAAGCCGAACACCACGCCCGGCAGGCCCAGCATCTCGTCCATGATGCGCTGCGCCTCCTGCGGGGTGTGGTTCTGCCCGAGCCACCACTCCACGGGGTCGGTCAGCAGCAGCCCCGACAGCGTCAGGTAGCCGATCATCGTCAGCGCGCCGACGACGTTGCCGAGCCGGGTGAGCCGGCGCCTGGTCAGGTGGACGAGGCCGAGCACGGCGACGGCCATGAGCATCCAGCTCCAGTGGTAGAGCACGGACTGCAGCTGGGCGAGCGCCGGATCGTCGCCGAAGCTGATCATTTCCCGGTCGTCGCCCCACGTGCCGGGGTCGACGAAGGCGGCGACGGCCTGCAGGAGCGGGGCCACGACGAGCAGCGAGCCCGCCGCGACGCGGCGGAAGGTGACCTGGTCGTTCAGCATGCGGCCGACGGTAGGGCGGCCGGACGCCCGCCGTCGTCCGCCCGCCGGGCGACCCCGCCTCCCTCACCAGGGGGAGGCCTCACAGGGTCCGCGGGTAGCGGCTGCAGAGGGCGAAGACGACGGCGAAGAGCGTCCAGGCGGTGACGTACGCGACGGGGTGGGCCCAGGCGTCGCCGATGACGTCGCCGAGCGCCTGGCGTCCCTCGAAGTAGACGAGCAGGCCCGCCACCGCGCCCGGGACGGCGCCCCACCAGCGCCGCCACCACACCTCGAACGCGATCACCTCCCACACGACGAGGGCGAGCGGCCCGAACAGCAGGAACTTCATGCCCGGCGGGTCGGACAGGAGCGCGGTGAGCCCCATCACCGCCACGGCCGACCCCGCCGTCAGCACGACGACGGTCCCGAAGGGCGCCGGTTCGTTCCGCGGGTCGTCGGCAGGGGCCGGCTCCGGGTCGCCGCCGCCTCTGGCGTGCGGGTCGTCGTCGGGGATCGCGTCGAGGTCATCGGCCACAGCCGACATTCTGACCGACGAACCACCGGCGCGGGGGACGTCGCGTGCGGACCGGCAGGGACTTGAGCGGGTTCAGGCCGGGACGCTCTCCCTGGCCGGGGCGGGGGCGGCGCGGTAGGTGGACAGGGTGAAGAGCAGGCCGAGGAGGGCGAACGCGGTGGACAGCACGATCACGCCGGTCCTGCCGTACGCGTCCAGCGCCGCGCCGCCGGTGATCCCGGCCACGAAGAGCCCGACGTACTGGGCCGACGACAGCAGGCCGAGACCGATCGGCACGTTGCCGGGCACCTCGGCGACCGTCCTGAACTGCTGTGCGGGGGCCACCAGCCAGCCCAGCCCGCCCCACAGGAACGCCCACACGAGCGCGACCGGCAGAGCGAGGTTGGCGACCGGGATGAGCGCCAGGAACACGGTGCTGAACAGCAGGCCGATGAGCACCATGCGGCGCGGCCCGTACACGTCGGTGAGGCGCCCGCCGAGCTGGTTGCCCACGACGCCGCCGATCCCCCAGGCCCACAACACGGCCGCAAGCGGCAGGTCGAACAGCGACCCGATGTAGGTGTAGGCGGTGAACGCCCCCGCGAACATCAGCAGCTGCGTCCCCAGCACCGCCAGCACCCGCCGGTCGGCGAGCGGCGCGAACCGCTCGCGGAGGCGTCCCGACGTCTGGATCACGACCTTGGGCACAACGGCCGCGACCCCCACGAACCCGGCCACGCCCATCGCGGCGACCAGCCACAACGTGGCCCGCCAGCTCGCCGCGCCGCCCAGCCAGGTGCCGAGCGGCACGCCGATCGCCGACGAGACGGTCAGTCCGCCCATCACGAGCGCCAGCGCCCGCCCGCGCCGCTCGGGCGCGGTGAGCGCGTTCGCCACGCCCGACGCCGTCGGGGTGAACATGGCCGCTCCGGCCGCCGCGATCACCCGGCTGAGCAGCACCAGCGGGTACGTCGGCGCCAGCGCGGTCAGCGTGCTCCCCACCACGAACACGCCCATGGCCAGCAACAACAACGTCTTACGCGACAATCGGGCGGTCACGGCGGCCAGCACGGGCGACAACACCGCGTACGCCAGCGCGAACACGGTCATGAGCTGCCCGGCCGCGGACGTGGAGATGTGCAGGTCCGCGGAGATGGGCGCGAGCAGTCCGGCGGTCACGAACATGCCGGTACCAATGGCGAAATTTCCTAGTGCGAGCGGATAGAGCCGCGAACTCACGAGAAGCCTCCGGCGACAAGAGTTGGATACTCATCAAACTGACGCATGGTTTGATTGTTGTCAAACAGTGCGACGGAGGTAGGCTGTCCGCATGCGCCTGCTACCGCATCCCGCGACCGAGGACATCGAGCTCACGGAGGTCCTGCGGGCGTTGTCCGATCCCGTGCGGCTGGAGATCGTGGCGCGCCTCGCCACCCGGGGCGAGCTGACGTGCGGCTCCGTGGGCGAGGAGCTCGGCGTGCACAAGTCGACCGCGTCCCACCACTTCAAGGCGCTGCGCGACGCCGGGCTGGTGTTCACCAAGCAAGAGGGGCGGCTGAAGTACATGAGCCTGCGCCGCGACGACCTCGAGGCCCGCTTCCCCGGCCTCCTCGCGTCGATCCTCTCCGCCACCCGCCCCGACGCCCTGTCCCATGGCTGACGGGCTGCCCGCGACACGCCCGGGCGGTGCCTCATGACTGACGGGCTGCCCATCCGGCAGGTCCTGCCCGAGTTGTTGTCCGTGCTGGAGCGGCACGGCAGTGCGGTGCTGACCGCGCCGCCCGGCACCGGCAAGACGACCGTGGTGCCGCTCGCCCTGGCCGAGGCGGGGCTGCGGGTGCTGGTGGCCGAGCCGCGGCGGCTCGCCGTACGCGCGGCGGCCCGGCGGATGGGCGTGAGCTACACCATCCGCGGCGAACGGCACACCGGCGCGAACCCCCGCGTCGAGGTCGTCACCACGGGCGTGCTGCTCCAGCGCCTCCAACGCGACCAGGAGCTGCCCGGGGTCGACGCCGTCATCCTGGACGAATGCCACGAACGCCACCTCGACGCCGACACCGCGCTCGCGTTCCTGCTCGACGTACGCGACACGCTCCGGCACGACCTGCGGCTGCTGGCGACGTCCGCGACCGCCGACGCGGCGCCGTGGTCGAAGCTGGTCGGCGGGCCCGTCGTCGCCGCCACCGGGGCCGCCCACCCCGTCGAGATCGTGTGGGCGCCGCCGCCCCGGCCGGTCGCGCCGCCGCACGGGCTCCGCGTCGACCCGGTGCTGCTGTCCCACGTGGCCGCGGTCGTCCGCCGGGCGCTCGCCGAACGGGACGGCGACGTGCTGTGCTTCCTGCCGGGCGTGGGCGAGATCGCCAAGGTGGCCGGGATGCTGCCCGGCGACGTCGAAGTCCTCCAGGTGCACGGCCAGGCCCCGGCCCGCGTTCAGGACGCCGTCCTGTCGCCCGGCGCGGCCCGCCGGGTGGTGCTGGCCACGTCGGTGGCCGAGTCGAGCCTGACAGTGCCCGGGGTGCGGGTGGTCGTGGACGCGGGGCTGGCCCGTGAGCCGCGTACCGACCACGCCCGCGGGCTCGGCTCCCTCACCACGGTCAGGGTGTCGAAGGCCTCGGCCGGCCAGCGGGCCGGGCGCGCGGGCCGCGAGGCTACCGGCACGGTCTACCGCTGCTGGTCGGCGGCTGAGCACGAGCGACTGGCCGAGCACGCCAGACCGGAGATCGCGCTGGCCGACCTGACGGGGTTCGCGCTCCAGGCCGCCTGCTGGGGCACCCCGGACGCCGCGGACCTCGCCCTGCTCGACCCCCCACCACCCGCCGCGATGTCCGCCGCCCTCCACAC
>NZ_POUD01000133.1 GCF_003236395.1 Nonomuraea aridisoli
GCCGAGAACCAGGGCCCCCGCCCCGGCTCCAACCTGAGCCGCGACCCCTCCGACCCCGAGCACCGCTTCGTGACGGCCGGCCAGATCAGCGGCTCGCGCACCCCGCCGCCCGAACGCCAGCAGGAGCTCTGGAACACCGTCTTCGGCGACAACTACCAGGCCATGGGCGAGCAGGACGTGCTCGACGACGAGGACGGCAAACCCGTCTGGATGTACGCGCTCGGCGGCTCGGTCGCCGTCGCGCTGGTGATCGCGCTGCTGTGGGCGTTCCTGTGGGGTCCGCTGGCGGGGGAGGAGTCGTCGAGCGCCGGCGTCACCGAGCAGGCCCCGTCCGCGCAGCAGGAGGAGAAGCCCCCCGCCACCGCCGCGAAGAAGATCCCCACACTGCCGAAGTACCCCGGCGATCCGTCGCCCGTCGAGGGACGCGTGACCGACGCCGGGGCCGGGATCTCGGTGCCGCGCCTGGGCGGCGAGTGGCAGCTCGACCAGCGCCCCACGGTCAAGGGCACGTACGGCTACGACACCCGCCAGTACGTCCAGGTCGCGCCGGAGCGGTACGCCGTGCTCATGTCGGGACCGCTGCCGCAGCGGCTGGCGGAGTACTACGAACCCGACAACCTGGAGCCGGTGATCAAGCAGGTCGTGCTGAGCGCCCGCGACAACTTCTTCCCGGCGGACAACAAGGTCAAGAAGGTCGCGCAGCAGCCGATCAAGGTGGGCGACCAGGTCGGTCGGCTGATCGCGTACTCGCTGACGTCGAAGACGGAGAAGGCGACGGTCGTGACGATGGCCGTGCCCACCGGCGGGAACATCCCGGCCATCGTCTACATGTCGATCCCGGCGGAGAAGGAGCAGCTCCTGCCCGACATCCGCACGGTGATGAACCAGATCAGGCTCATCTCCCCGGCGTAATGACCGGAGGGCGGCGCCCGGCTAGAACGTGCACTCCAGATGCTTGATGCCGTTGATGAAGCTGGAGTGCAGGCGGTCGGGCGTGCCGCCCTGGATCTGCGGCACCCGGCGCAGCAGCTCGCGGAACATCACCGTGATCTCGCGCCGGGCGAGGTGGGCGCCGAGGCAGAAGTGCGGGCCCGGGCCGCCGAAGCCGACGTGGGGGTTGGGGTGGCGGGTGATGTCGAAGCGCTTGGGGTCGTCGAAGACGCTCTCGTCGCGGTTAGCCGCCCAGTAGAACAGGACCACCTTCTGGCCCTCGCGGTAGAGGTGGCCGTTCATCTCGAAGTCGCGGGTGGCCTTGCGGCGCATGAAGTTGACCGGGGAGGCCAGCCGGACGATCTCCTCCACCGCGGCGGGCGCGCGCCCGTCGATGTCCTCCAGCCAGAGCGCGCGCTGGCCGGGGTTCTCGGTGAGCATGTGCAGGCCGTGGGAGATGGCGTTGCGCGTCGTCTCGTTGCCGGCCACCACCAGCAGGATGAAGAACGAGCCCAGCTCCTGCATGGTCAGCCGCTCGCCGTCGATGTTGGCGTTGACCAGTGACGAGATCAGGTCGTCCGTGGGGTGCTCGGCGCGGTGGGCGGCGAGGTCCTGGACGAGCTGCTGCAGCTCCATGCCGGCGGTGAGCAGCTTCTCGGCGATCTTGTCGAGCTCGCCGCCGGTGTACTCGGGGTCGAAGCCGCCGAGGATGACGTTGGAGCGGTCGAAGACGAACCGGTAGTCACGTTCGGGGATGCCCATCATGTCGCAGATGATCTTCAGGGGCAGGCGTGCGGCGACCTCGGTCACGAAGTCGCAGCCGGGCCCCTTGGCGAGCAGGTCGTCGACGATGGCCGCGGCGGCCACCTCGACGTCGCTCTCGAACTGTTTGATCATCTTGGGCGTGAACGCGCGGGAGACGATCCGGCGCAGGCGGGCGTGACGGGGGTCGTCCATGTTGATCATGGAGCCGAAGTACTCGGCGAACTCCGCCGGCATGTCGGGGATGTTCGTCGCGCCGCCGGCGCCCGAGCTGAAGACGTCGGGGTTGCGGCTGGCCTCGAGTATGTCGGCGTGCTTGACGAGCGCGAAGTAGCCGGGGCCCTTGGGGGCGTAGGCGGCCTCCGGCTCCTCGAAGAAGGCGGGGGTCTCACGCGCGCGGAGCCGGTCGAACGCCTCTTCGCGCTCGCTCATGGGGCCGGCCCAGAAGTCACGGTCCGACAGGTCGAAGTCCAGGGCGCTCATGAGGCCATCATTCGGAAAGCGGCCACTTACGTCAATGGGGTGGACGTACACCGTACGTACGGAAGCGGAAAATGCATGGAATCCGAAGAGCACGGAGCTCTAGGGTGTTCCGCATGACGTTCTTCTACCTGCGTTAGCGACCCCGCCGGCGGGTCGCGGAGATCCCACCGCCGGCGATGCGGGACGGCTGAGCGACCGCCGTCCCGGGTTGCCACGTGGGAGAAGAACAGTTGCACAGTTTTGCCATGGCCAGGTCCGTACGCGGCATCGAGGCCCTGGTGGCCGCCGAGATCCGGGGCTCCGGCCTCGGCGTGGTGCGCGAGACGCGCCATCGGGAGGTGTGGTTCGAGGCCACGCCGGGGGCCGATCTGCTGAGTCTGCGCACGGCCGACGACGTGCTGCTCGCCGCCGCGGTGGTGGACGGCGTCGGCCACGACCGCACCGCGCTGCGCCGGCTGGCCCGCGCGGCGCGCGACCTCGACGCCCGCCTGATCGCCCCGGCCGACGGCGTCCGGGGGCTGGAGGTGTCGGCGTCGTTCGTGGGGCGGCGCACCTACACGAGGTTCGACATCGAGGACGCGGTCGGGGCCGAGCTGGCACGGCCGCTGCGGCTCACCTACCACTCCCGGCGCCAGGGCGGGCGGCCTCCGCACGGATCCATGGCGTGGCGGGTCACGATCGAGGGCGACCGGGCGGTCATCGCGTTGCGGCCCGGCGACCGGCCGCTGCACCGCAGGCCGTACAAGACGGCGTCGGTGCGGGGCACGCTGCATCCGCCGCTGGCCGCCGCGATGGCCCGGCTGGCCCGCCTGGACCAGGCGCGCACGGTCGTGGATCCGTGCTGCGGGGCCGGCACCACGCTGATCGAGGCCGGGCCGTTCGCCGCGGACGCGCGCCTGGCGGGCTTCGACCACGATCCGGCCGCCGTGGCCGCCGCCGCCGCCAACGCCCGCGCCGCCGAGTCACCCGGCCGGCGGTTCGCCTGGGCGGTGGCCGACGGCGGGCGCGTCCCGGTGGCGGACGGGGGCGCGGACCGCGTGCTGGTGAACCCGCCGTGGGGACGCCAGGTGCCCCCTCGGGGGCTGCTCGCCGGGGGCCTGCGCCCGCTGTGGCGGGAGGTGCGGCGGGTCCTGGCCGACGACGGGCTGGCCGTGGCCCTGGTGCACGAGGCGATCCCGCGCGGGTTCGCCGTCGAGGACGTGGTCGAGGTGAGCCTGTCCGGGCAGCACCCGCTGATCGCCGTCCTGCGGCCGGTCCGCTGAGCGGAGGGTCAGGAGGCCGGGCCGAGCCAGTCGAGGATCAGGCGGTTGACCTCGGCGGGCCGTTCCAGGTGCAGGAAGTGGCCCGCGCCGGGCACCAGCTCGACGCGGGAGCCCTCCGGCAGGTGCTCCGGCGCGTTCTCGGCCAGGCCGGCGCCGAGGCAGCCGTCCTGGGCGCCGTGCAGGTAGAGGACGGGTCCCGTGACGTCTGGCCGCACCTCGGGGTGGCGGCCGGAGGGCGGGGTGGTGCCGAGCATGGCCCGGTAGTAGCCGATGGCGGCGCGCAGGTTGGCCGGTTCGCCGATGCTGCGCCGCACGAACGCGAGGTCCTCGGCCGCGTCGTACCCCGGCGACCAGTCCTGCCAGAGCCGTTCGAGGAAGCCGGGCCGGGAGGCCGCCGCCTCCGCCATGGCCGTCTGGAAGAGAAAGATGTAGAAGGACCGCTTGAGCTGGTCGTAGTCGAGGAAGCCGCTCCCCAAGACGCCCGGCGGCGGGACGGCGAGCGTCACGGCCGCGCGGAAGCGCCCGGCCGTGACGTAGACGGGGACGGCGCCCCAGTCGTGCCCGACGACCACGGCGTCGTCGCCACCGCCGAGCTCCTCGTGCAGCGCCCGCAGGTCGGCGGCGAGCGCCGCCTCCTCGTACGCGCCGTCGGCCGGAACCTCGGTCGGCGCGTACCCCCGCATGAAGGGCGCGACCGCCCGGTACCCGCGCTCGGCGAGCTCCGGCATCAGGTACCGCCAGGTGTGCGCGCTGTCGGGAAAGCCGTGCAGGCACAGCGCCAGCGGCCCCTCCCCTACTGCCAGATACGCGAACTCCACCCCATTGGCGTGAACCGTCCTGATCTCCATGCCAGCGAAACCTAGCACTCAGGTCCCTCACAGCTCTCCCCCGAGCTGGGGTAGGCGGACACCTCTGGTAGGCGGCGTCCAGCGGCCTGCACAGGTCTCGGCGAAGCCCGAGACCTACCGGTCGGTATCCCCTTCCTGTAAAGATGTCGCCCAAGCCCGCTCACGACGAGAAAGGCGCATCATGCTCAATCTGTCGATCGTCCTGGAAGACAGCGCCAGGAACACCCCCGACGGCACCGCGATCGTCTTCGGCGACATGCGCCTGCCGTACGCCATGATCGACACGGTGGCCAACCAGGTGGCGAACCTGCTGGTGTCACGCGGGATCGGCAAAGGCGACAAGGTGGCGCTCGTGTGTCCCAACCTGCCGTACTTCCCGTTCGTCTACTTCGGCATCCTGAAGGCGGGCGCGACGGTCGTGCCGCTGAACGTGCTGCTGCAGGCGCGCGAGATCACGTACCACCTCGACGACAGCGACGCCAAGGCGCTGTTCTGCTTCGAGGGCACGCCGGAGCTGCCGCTCGGCGAGCGCGGCAAGGAGGGCTTCGAGGCCGCCCCCGGCTGCGAGCACTTCATCGTGCTGCCCGCGACCCCGCTGGCCACGGAGTCGGCGTACGGCGAGTCGTTCTGGGCGGCGCTGGACGGGATGGCGCCGACGTTCGAGACGGTGCAGACGGCGGCCGACGACACCGCGGTGATCCTCTACACCTCGGGCACCACGGGCCGCCCCAAGGGCGCCGAGCTCACCCACCAGAACATGCTCATGAACGCCCTGGTCAGCGACCGTATGTTCCCCCGCGACGAGCAGAGCGACACCTACCTCGCGGTGCTGCCGCTGTTCCACTCCTTCGGCCAGACCACGGTCATGAACACGGGTTTCCTGCGCGGCGCGACGATCGTGCTCATGCCGCGCTTCGAGCCGGGCGAGGCGCTCGCGCTCATGGTCAAGGAGAAGGTGACGTTCTTCGCGGGCGTGCCCACGATGTACTGGGGCATGTTAACGAAGATCCACGCCGAGGGCGCGGAGGTGCCGTCCACGCTGCGGGTGGCCGTGGCGGGCGGCGCGTCGTCCCCGGTGGAGGTGCTCAAGGACTTCGAGAAGACCTTCGGCGTCGGCATCCTCGAGGGGTACGGCCTGTCGGAGACCGCTCCGGTGGCCAGCTTCAACCACATGGGACGGCCGACGAAGCCGGGCACGATCGGCACCCCGATCTGGGGCGTGGAGATGAAGCTGATCGACTCCGACTGGAAGACGGTCGAGGGCGAGGGCCCGGGCGAGATCGCCATCCGCGGCCACAACATCATGAAGGGCTACTACGGCCGTCCGGAGGCGACGGCCGAGGTCATGCGGGACGGCTGGTTCCGCACCGGCGACATCGCCACGCGCGACACGGACGGCTACTATGCCATCATCGACCGGGCCAAGGACATGATCATCCGCGGCGGCTTCAACGTCTATCCGCGTGAGATCGAAGAGGTCCTGATGACCCACGAGGCCGTGTCGCTGGCCGCCGTCGTCGGCGTCCCGCACGACTCGCACGGCGAGGAGATCAAGGCGTACGTCATCCGCACCCCCGGCTCCGAGATCACCGAGGACGAGCTGATCGCCTGGGCGAGGGAGAACATGGCGGCCTACAAGTACCCCCGCATCGTCGAGTTCCGCGACTCCCTGCCGATGACGGCCACGGGCAAGATCCTCAAGCGCGAGCTGCGGTAGCCGTCCGGCCCGGTCCATCCCCTTGAGAGGCGCGGGTTCGCCCGCGCCTTTCGTCTGCCGTTCTCCCAGGGAGGGACCATGCCGCGTCTCGTCGTCGTCACCGGAGGGCCGGGCTCGGGAAAGAGCACGCTCGTCGGGCAGCTGAGCGCGCTCGGCCACGCCACGCAGCCGGAGGCCGGGCGGGCGATCATCCAGGACCAGGTCGCGATCTCGGGCCGGGCGCTGCCGTGGGCCGACCCGGAGCTGTTCGCCGAGCTGATGCTCGCGTGGGACCTGCGCTCGTACCGCGCGGCCGCCGGCCGGGACACGGTCTTCGACCGCGGGATCGTGGACACGGTCGGCTACCTGCGGATGCTGGGCCGGCCGGTGCCGCCGCACCTGCGCAACGCGGCCCTGACGTTCCGCTACCACCGGCGGGTGTTCGCCGCGCCGCCCTGGCCGGAGATCTACGAGCACGACGCCGAGCGCCGGCAGAGCCTCGGGGAGGCCGAGCGGACGTACGAGGCGGTCGTCGCCGCCTACGCGGAGCACGGCTACGAGGCCGTGACGCTGCCGCGGGCGCCGGTGGCCGAGCTAACCGCCTTCCTCATCGAGGCCGCCGGGCTGGCGCCGGTTCGGTAGCGTGATCGCCATGCGGGACAGACCGGACGATTTCGACGAGGGGCTGCTACGGCCCGCGCTGGCCGCCTGGGGCATCGAGGCGGCCGGGCTCGACTACGCGCCCGTCGGCTTCGGCGACTTCCACTGGATCGCCCGCGACGGCAGGGGGCGGCGCTGGTTCGTCACGGTCGCCGACGTGCGGCGGAAGACGTTCGAGGAGCTCCGGCCGGCCATGGACACCGCGGCGGCCCTGCGCGAGGAGGCGGGGCTGGAGTTCGTCGTGGCCCCGTTGCGCGCCGCCGACGGCTCGACGCTGCGCCGCCTCGACCGCCACCGTTACGCCATGTGCGTGTTCCCGCACGTCGAGGGGATGGCCGGCGACTTCGGCGACGAGCCGGACGCCGCCGCGCGCGGCGCGGTCATCGACCTGCTCGCCGCGCTGCACGCCACCCCGCCGCCGCTGACGACCCCGGCCCGGCCGGTGCGGCTCACGGGCCGGGCGGTGCTGGAGGAGGTGCTGCGGCCGGGCGGCGCCGCGCCGTGGCTCGGCGGCCCGTACGCGGAGCCCGCCCGTGAGCTGGTCGCCGATCACGTGGCGACGCTGCGCCGGCGGCTGGAGGAGTTCGACCGGCTGGCGGGCGCGGACTGGGAGCCGGTGCTCACGCACGGGGAGCCGCATCCGGGCAACGTCCTGCGCGCCGGTGGGCGCCGGCTCCTGGTCGACTGGGACACGGTCGGCATGGCTCCGCCCGAACGCGACCTGTGGCTGGTCGCCCGCGACGACGCCGACCTGGCCCGCTACGCCGCCGCCACGGGCCGCGCGCCCGACACCGCCGCCCTCGTGCTCTACCGCCTGCGCTGGGCCTTGGACGACGTGGCCGAGTTCGTCACCTGGTTCCGCTCGCCGCACGCCCGCACCCCGGACGCCGAGCAGGCGTGGCGCGGCCTCGAAGGGACCCTGCGCGAGCTCGACGTGTTCGTCCAGTAGGTCCGAAAGTTTCACGGTCTCGGCGCGTTCCCCGCCGGCTCAGGCCGCCGGCGCGGCACTTCTCGCAGCGGACCGGTTGCGGTGTCGAAAATTGCTCTGGAGACTCGCAACGTTTCGGCCGCCGCGCGAGAGGATGTCGATGAAGCTGAGGCTGCGAATCGCCGGCGCCCTGATCGCCGCCGCCGCGGTCGTCGTCGCCGGCCTGATGACGGCGCCCCCGGCCGCGTCGGCGCAGCTCACGGAGGTGACCGGCTTCGGCGCCAACCCCACCGGCCTGCGCATGCACCTCTACGTCCCCGACGGTGTCCCGGCCCGCCCCGCCGTGCTGGTGGCCGTCCACCACTGCCCGGGATCGGGGCCCGCGTTCTACTCGGGCACCGAGTTCGCCGCGCTCGCCGACCGCCACAAGTTCATCGTCGTCTACCCGTCGGCGACCAGGAGCGGCTCCTGCTTCGACGTCTCCTCGCCGCAGGCCCTGCGGCACGACGGCGGCGGCGACCCGGTGGGGATCGTGTCGATGGTCCGCTACGTGCAGCAGCGCCACGACGCCGACCCGGCCCGTACGTTCGTCACCGGCGCCTCCTCCGGCGGCATGATGACCAACGTGCTGATCGGCGCCTACCCCGACGTGTTCCGGGCGGGGGCGTCGTTCATGGGGGTGCCGTTCGGCTGCTTCGCCACCTCCGACGGCTCCGGCTGGAACGGCGCATGCGCGAACGGCCAGGTCGTCAGGACGCCGCAGCAGTGGGGCGACCTCGTGCGCGCCGCCCACCCCGGCCACGGCGGGCCGCGCCCGCGCATGCAGATCTGGCACGGCACCGAGGACACCACACTGCGCCACCCGAACTTCGAGGAGCAGGTCAAGCAGTGGACGAACGTCCACGGCCTGACCCGGACGCCGAGCCTCACCGACCGGCCCCAGGCGAACTGGACCAGGACCCGGTACGGCGGCGCCGGCGCCATGCCGCCCGTCGAGGCGATCAGCGTCCAGGGCGCCGGCCACAGCCTGCCGACCGCCGGGATGGCCGCCCGCGTCATCGACTTCTTCGGCCTGTCCGGCGGCGACCCGACCACACCGCCCACCCCGCCGCCCGGTGGCCCGTGCCGGGTGACGTACACGGTGAACAGCTGGAACGCCGGGTTCACGGCCGCCGTGACGATCACGAACACCGGCGGGGCGCCGCTCTCGTCCTGGAGCCTGGCCTTCACCCTGCCGACCGGCCAGACGATCACCTCGACGTGGAACGCCACGGTGACGCCGGCCGCCGGCCAGGTGACCGCCCGGAACGTCGCCTACAACGGCGACGTCGCGCCGGGCGCGTCGGCCGCCTTCGGTTTCCAGGCCACCCACGGCGGCGACACCACCGAACCGTCCGCGTTCGCGCTCGACGGAACCGCCTGCACCGTGACGTGACGGCGCGAATCTCCCTCGGCTTTACCGAATCCCGGTTGCCCGCACACCTGGGGTAGCCCTACGGTCACGGTAAGCAGTCGAACACGCAAAGGAGAGCACGTGGGCAGGCACGCCAAGCCCCACAACCCCAAGGAGCAGCAGCCCGAGCTCAAAGAGGGCTCGGCCGCTGACGAGCGTCACGTCAGCCGCGGCCGGCACGCGAAAGGGAGGAGACCGTGCGCCTCGGCGGGTGAGAAGACCGCGCCGTCACCCGCGTCCGCGGGCTGAGCGACGTCCGGGGGATCAGGACAGCGGCTCACGGGAGCCGCGACGAGCGCGGGCTCCCGGGGGATCGCGATTGCGTCAGGGCCAGTCGCGGGCGGGGCGCAGCGGCACGCCGGAGCGGCCGTTCTGGTCCAGCTTGACGCCCAGCACCTGGTGCAGCTGCACCTTGTTGCGCTCGAAGCCGACGATGCAGCCGGCCATGTAGAGGGCCCACACGCGGGCCGTGCCCATGCCGACCTCCTGCACCGCGTCGTCCCAGTTGGCGTCGAGGTTGTCGCACCAGTGGCGCAGGGTCTTGGCGTAGTGCTCGCGGAGGTTCTCCTCGTGGCGGATCTCGAAGCCGATGTCCTCCATCTGCCGGACCAGCCAGCCGACCGACTCCAGCTCGCCGTCGGGGAAGACGTAGCGGTTGATGAAGCCGCCCTTGTTGAAGGTCTTCTCCTTGCCGGTGGGCCGGGTGATGCAGTGGTTGAGCAGCCGACCGCCGGCCTTGAGCTTGCCGTACAGGAACTGGAAGTACGACGGCACGTTGGCCTTGCCGATGTGCTCGGTGAGGCCGATCGAGCTGACCGCGTCGAAGCCGGTCTCCTGCACGTCGCGGTAGTCCATGAAGCGGACCTCCGCGAGGTCCTCCAGGCCCTCTTCCGCGATCGCCTGCTGCGCCCACTCGGCCTGCTGCTTGCTCAGCGTGACGCCGAGGGCCTTGACGCCGTAGTGCTTGGCGGCGTGGATGACCATGCCGCCCCAGCCGCAGCCGACGTCCAGCAGCCGCATGCCGGGCTGCAGGCCGAGCTTGCGCGCCACCAGGTCGAACTTGGCGAACTGCGCCTCCTCCAGCGTCGACTCCTCGGAGGGGAAGCAGGCGCAGGTGTAGGCCATCGACGGGCCGAGCACCCACCGGTAGAAGCGGTTGGACACGTCGTAGTGGTGGTGGATGGCCTCGGCGTCACGCTGCTTGGCGTGCCGCGAGCCCAGCCGGGCGAGGCTGCTCTGGCGCATCTCCTGCGGTGGCGGCGGCACGCGCATGAGCAGCGGCTTGACGCCCAGGGACCGGACCGCGGCGATCTTCTCGGACGTGGTCAGGTCGTTGGTGGTGATGTTCCACATGCGGTCGAGCAGGGCGTACATGTCACCGTGGACGTCGATGTGCCCGGAGATGTACGCCCTGGCCAGGCCGAGCTCTCCCGGAGCCTGGGCCAGGTAGGCAACGGCGATCGGGGATTTCACCTCGATGGCCAGGTCGGCGCCGTCGGGCCCCGCCTTGCTGCCGTCGTACGCCATGAACGCGACGTTCGCGTCCGTGCCGACGATTTTCTCAAAGATGGTTGCCAGAGCCATCTACTCACCTTCCCCGTACACACTTTTCGTACAGGTCGAGCAGGCGACCATTCGGGTCGTATTCCCGCTTGACCGGCCAGTAGGCGTCGCCGTTGTACAGCTGCCAGAACTGCTCACGGGCGTAGAACGAGGTCGAGTAGAGCGACTTGTGACCGTCGAGATCGTGCACCGCACGCTCGATGAGCCGGTTGTGATAACCGTCGAACTGGCCCCGTGGCAGCGGCACCATTCCCCAGAACCCGAAGTTCACGTAGAGCTTGCCGGGCTCCAGCGGGTAGAGCGGCCAGCGTGAGCCGGCCTTGAGCGGGCACATCCACACCGGGGTCATGCCCACCTTGTCGTGGAAGAACTCGAGGAACTCGGCCCCGCGCTCGACCGGCGTCTCGACGTCCTGGATGACCGACTCCTGCACGGGCTGCCCGCGCCAGCGGTCGATGCGCGCGGTGACCCCGTACTTCCGGTCGAGCGCGACCAGGCGGCGGTAGACGTCGGAGCGCATCCAGCGGCGCGGCATCAGCGAGCGGACGACCGGCTGCTGCACGCCGAAGGCGCGCGAGCACCAGAACCAGTCGGTGTCCCAGCGCCACAGGTAGTCGCGGACGGTCAGCCAGTCGCGGGTGCGTTGCCGGATCGACTGGTAGTAGATGCGCATGCCCGTGTAGTCGGAGACGTAGGGGGCGCGGTCGGCGAAGCGGCCCAGCGTCAGGTACATCTCGCCGGGCTCGAAGAAGACGCCGTCGACGAAGTCGACGCTCTCGCCGTCGTAGACCATGCTCTCGCAGATCTCCTGCATGGCCAGCATGCACTTGCCCGCGTCGGTGAACCTGACGTGGGTCAGGTGCACGTACGGCTGGACCTTGCGCAGCTTGATCCGGATGCGCAGCGCGTAGCCGAGGGTCCCGTAGGAGTTGGGGAAGGCGCGGAAGAGCTCGCGGTGCTCGTTGTCGTCGCGGGCGACGATGACGCGCCCCTCGCCGGTGAGGATCTCGAGCTCCTCGACCGACTCGTGCGGCAGGCCGTCGCGGAAGCTGGTGGACTCGATGCCGAGCCCGGTGACCGCGCCGCCCAGCGTGATCGTCTTGAGCTGCGGCACGACGTACGGCATGAGCCCGTACGGCAGCGTGGCGTCCACCAGGTGCTCGTACGTCGTCATGCCCTGGACCTCGGCGGTCATCGTCTCCGGATCGACGCTGATGACCTCGTCCAGGTCTCTCGCCGACAGCTTGGCCGTCCTGCCTCCGTCGCGGAACCTGAACAGGTTGGACGTGGCCTTGGCCAGACGGGGCGCGGCGTCCCCCGGGATCTCGGCGTAGGACTGCCGGATCTGCTCTACTGCCCGTTGGTGTGTCGACATCGTCGTCACGGAAGCACCCCCTTGAGCTGGTAGAGATCGTCCGTAAGACGTTATCTCCACCCGGCTGCCCGGAACAGACCGGGGTCGTTAAAGACACGAAAACTGTTCATCGTGCCAGGTCGGCGGCTAGATGGCAGCAGTATCCGTAAACTTCCGGCTGACCTGCGGCGATACTCCGTTCACCACGCCGTCGATCGGGCGGCCTTCGACGGCCGCGGCGAGGTTGGCCAGCACGGCGCCGAGGAGACGGCCGGTGACCCCGGATGTGACGCCCGCCACGTGCGGGGAGAGCAGGACCTGCGGAAACTCCATCAGCGGGTCACCGGTCGGCAACGGCTCGACGTCGAACACGTCGAGCGCGGCTCCGCTCAGGTGGCCCTCGCGCAGGGCGGCGAGGAGCCCGTCACGGTCGACGACGGGGCCGCGGGCGGCGTTGACGAGCAGGGAGCCCGGCTTCATGCGGCGGGGATCGACGAGGCCGCGGGTCTCGTCGGACAGCGCGATCGCGACGACCACGACGTCGCTGTCGCCCACCACCGTCTCCAGGCCGGCGAAGCCGGGGTCCTCGCGCGGGGTGCGGGTCCAGTAGGACACCTCGCAGCCCATCGCGCGGAACATGCCGGCGCAGGCGGCGCCGATCGGGCCGTAGCCGACGACGCCGACGCGGCTGCCGTGCAGTTCGCGGGGCCGCAGGCGCTGCTGGGGCCACTCCCCCGCGCGCACGGCGGCGTCGCCCTCGGCCAGCTTGCGCAGCAGCGCCAGCGCGGCGGCCAGGCACCACTCGGCGACGGCGACGGCGCTGACGCCCGGCGTGTTGGCCAGCGGCACCCCGGCCGCCGCCAGGGCGCCGAGGTCGTGGCCGTCGACGCCCACGGACGGCTGCTGCACGAACGCCAGCCGGGGCGCCGCCCGCACCGCCTCGGCGTCCATGACGAGCGCGCCGGTCCAGTCGCCGAGCACGATCTCGGCGTCGGGCAGCGCGGCGAGCAGCGCCTCGCGGTCACGGCGGGCGGGCACGCGTACGGTCACCTTGTCGCCGAGCGGGGCGAGCAGCCGGCGGGCGGCCTCCTCGGGAAGCGGGGGGAGGGCGAGCAGGTTCCAGGGCGTCATGCCCTCACAGTAAAGCTGGTGAGCACCTGCCGCATAAGTGAGCGATTACGCTTCCACTGCGCTTCCGGGACCGTCCACGACAACAGGTACGCGGTGTCGCCGACGGCGACGGCCCGGCGCAGTTCGCGGTAGCGGATGCCCGGGGTGACCCAGGGCTCGCCCGTCTCGGCGCCGGCGGCCGGGGCGGTCCACGAGACCTCCCACTCCACGGCGGTGGTGCCCTGGTGGTCGACGGTCCTGCGGCCGCGGCTGACGATCTGCTCGGCGCTCTGCTCGAGCGTCTCCTCCGCGTCGCGGATGATCTGGTTCACGTCGACGGTGACGTAGATCGCCTGGACGCCGAGGTGGGCGTTGCCGTCGCGGCGGGTCCACTCGGCGTACGCCTCGCCGCGCGCGCCGCGCCAGCCGGCCGGCCGCTTGATCGACCAGCCGTCCCCCGACTTCCACGCCCGCACCGCGGGGGTGACCCGGCCGCGCACCGGGGTCCTGGTCACGGTGGGCGTCGCGCTCGGCGTCGGGGTGGACGGGACGGACGGCGTGGCGGTGGCGGACGGGAGCGGGCTGCTCGCCGCGGCGGGCTGCGCGCTCCGCGGCGCCCCCTCGGCCGGGGAGGCGGTCCTGAAGTAGGCGACCGTGCCGCCCGTCAGCACCAGCACCACCGTCGCCGCGGCGGCCAGCAGCGCCCGGCCGGGCCCCGAGCCCTGCTTGCGTTCGGGCACGTCGTGGTCGGCGTACGCGGGCTTGGCGGCGATGATGGCCGCCAGCAGCCGGTCGGCCTCCTCGGCGTCCACCCGGTCCTGGGGCTCCTTGCGCAGCAGCCCGCGCAGGATCGGGTGCATGATCGGCGGGATCCTGCGGTAGTCGGGCTCCTCGTTGAGCAGCGCGTTGAGCGTGGCCATGGGGTCGCCGCGCTCGAAGGGCGAGCGGCCGACCATGCAGGCGTACAGCGTGGCACCCAGCGACCACAGGTCGGACGGAGGCCCCGCGTCGTCGGCCCTGACACGTTCCGGGGCCAGGAAGCTGGGCGAGCCGGTGACCATGCCCGTACGGGTGAGGGAGGAATCGCCCTCGGCGGTCGCGATGCCGAAGTCGGTGAGCACGGCGCGGCCGTCGTCCGCGAGCAGGATGTTGCTCGGCTTGACGTCGCGGTGCAGGATCCCGGCGGCGTGCGCGGCCTTCAGCGCCGACAGCACCTGGCGGCCCACCTCGGCCGCCTCCCGCACTGGGAGCGCTCCCGAGCTCGCC
The DNA here is from genome assembly GCF_003236395.1 of Nonomuraea aridisoli. Classification (GTDB taxonomy): domain Bacteria; phylum Actinomycetota; class Actinomycetes; order Streptosporangiales; family Streptosporangiaceae; genus Nonomuraea; species Nonomuraea aridisoli. The sequence goes on from NZ_POUD01000133.1 coordinate 14,316, forward strand.
ACGACCTGCTCGGCCGACGGGTACGGCAGCAGCTCCATCACGACCCACGGCCGGCCACCGTCCTCGACGACGTCGTAGATCGCGACGACGGAGGGGTGGCTGAGCTTGGCCGCGGTGCGGGCCTCGCGGACGGTGCGCACCATCTGGGCCTCCCGGTCGCCCGGCGGAAGCCCGTCGGGCAGGAGCACCTCCTTGATGGCCACCTGCCGGTTCAGCAGTGTGTCGTGGCCCTCCCAGACCACGCCCATCCCCCCGCGGCCCAGTTCGCGCAGTAACTGGTAGCGCCCTGCGATGAGCCGGTTGCTATCCGAAACCATGTCCTACCCCTGTAGTGGCGCAAGCGCCTGCTGCAGACAGCCGCTGTACGGAGTTGTCCGGAGACCACCCGAACAGTGGGCAAGTTTCCCATACCTCCCAGCTCTTCGCGGGAAGGTCGGCAAGCCCGCTTGCACGAGATCACCGAATGTTGTTCTACTGGAGCCGGGTCCACACGCTAGGAGAGGCCGATGCCCGAGGTTCGCCGAGGTCCGCTGTCCGGAGTCCGCGTGCTGGAGCTCGCGGGGCTCGCCCCGGGGCCGTTCGCCGGGATGATGCTGGCCGACCACGGTGCGGAGGTGCTGCGGGTCGACCGCGTCAAGGCGGTCTCCGACCGGCCGCGCACGGACGTCATGGACCGGGGCAAGCGCACCGTCGGGCTCGACCTGAAGGCGCCCGAGGGCGTGGCGGCGTTCAAGGAGCTGGTACGGCACGCCGACGTGGTGATCGAGGTGTTCCGCCCCGGCGTGGCCGAGCGGCTCGGCATCGGCCCGGACGACCTGCACGCCGTCAACGAACGGCTGATCTACGGGCGCATGACCGGCTGGGGGCAGGACGGGCCGCTCGCGCCGACGGCCGGGCACGACATCGACTACATCGCGGTCTCCGGCGTGCTGTCGCTGCTGGGCCGCGAGGGCGGCAAGCCGACGCCGCCGATCAACATCCTCGGTGACTTCGCCGGGGGCGGCCTCATGCTCGCCTACGGCGTGCTGCTGGCCCTGTTCGAGCGGGAGCGCACCGGCAAGGGACGGGTGATCGACGCGGCCATGGTGGACGGCGCGGCGGTCCTGTTCTCGATGTTCTACCAGGGGGTGCAGACCGGCTTCTGGGGCCCGCGCGGCACGAACCTGCTCGACACCGGCGCCCCGCAGTACGACACCTACGAGACGGCCGACGGCGAGTACGTCGCCGTGGGAGCGCTGGAGCCGCAGTTCTGGGAGGAGATGATCTCCCGCATGGGCCTGACCGGCCTGCCCGACCGCAACGACACGTCACAGTGGCCGGCGCTGAAGGCCCGCCTGGCCGAGGAGTTCGGCAGGCGCACGCGGGCCGAGTGGGAGGCGGTGTTCGAAGGGTCGGACGCCTGCGTCTCGCCCGTGCTGTCCATGACCGAGGCCGCCGCCCACCCGCACAACGTCGCCCGCGGCACGTTCCTCCGGATAGGCGAGGTGACGCATCCGGCGCCGGCGCCGCGCCTGCTCGGCGTCCCGGCGCAGGACCTCGCGCCCGCCACCCGCCTGAGCGACCTGTCCGGCTGGGGGCTGTCGCAGGAGCAGGCCGACAAGCTGCGCGGCCAGGGCGTTCTGGCCTAACCCACCCGGCTGACGGCCGAGTAGTCCTTCACCGGGAAGGAGTCGTGCACGCTCGCGCTCCTGGTGCCGAGCTTCATGGCCGCGGTGGCCAGCCCGGCCGGCAGGCGGCTGATCAGGCGCAGGGCCTGCGTCATGCCCCACAGGGCAAAGGGGGTGTCCGGCACGAGCTTGCGCGCCATGTCGACGGCGAACGCGCGGCTGCGGCGGACGTAGTCGGCGATCTCCGCCTCGTAGGCGGGGAAGGCGCGCGTGTGGTCGCCGCCGTACGCGGCCAGCTCGCCCGCCAGCACGTACGCGCCGACCACCGCGAGGCTGGTGCCGCCGCCGAGGGCCGGTCCGGGGCTGTAGCCGGCGTCGCCGACGAGCGTCACCCGCCCGCGTGACCAGCTGTCGAGGCGGAGCTGGGTGATCGAGTCGAAGTAGAACGCCGGCGAGCGCTCCGCCTCGTCGAGCAGCCTCGGCACCTCCCACCCGAGGCCGGCGAACCGCTCGCGGAGGATCTCCTTCTGCCGGGGGACGTCACGGTGGTGGTAGTCGAGCTCCGCCGGCGTCTTGAACAGGAAGAGCGCCCGCGCGTCGTCCATGTGGGCGGCGGAGTAGACCCCCGCCAGCCTGCCCGCGGCCCTGATGGCCTCCAGGCGGCGGTCGAGCCCGAGGTGGTTCGGCACGGATGCGACGGCCAGGTAGGCGCCGATCCAGGTGGTGAAGCCGGACTCGGGGCCGAAGACCAGGCGGCGCACGTTGGAGTGCAGCCCGTCCGCGCCGGCCACCAGGTCGAACCGCTCCTCCCGGCCGCCGTCGAAGACCACCTCCCCGTCGTCGGAGATCGAGGCGATGGAGTCGCCGAAGACGTACTCGACGTCGTGGCGGGTGGCCTCGTAGAAGATCTCGCTGAGGTCGTCGCGCATGATCTCGACGTGCCGGTCGGAGACGGCGGCCGCGACGTCGGGCATCTTCAGCTCCACCGGCCTGGGGTCGCCGTCCCGGTGCGCCACCAGCGACCGCGTGCCGGTGTCCCTGGCCGAGATCCGCTCCAGCACGCCCATCCGCCCGGCGATCTCCATGGCCGGCCTGAACAGGTCGACCGCGTGCCCGCCCGTCTTCCTGAGCGTCGGCGACCGCTCCACCACGGTGACGGTGAACCCGTATCGGTTGAGCCAGTACGCGAGGACCGGCCCCGCGACGCTCGCTCCGGAGATGAGAACCTTCATGCCGCCTCCTTACCTTCCGTTAAGTAAGGACGGTAGCACGAGCGACTTACTTAACGGAAGGTAAGGGATAGTCTTGGGCGCATGTCCAGCGACACCAAGGCACGCATCCAGGCGGTGGCCCGGGAGCTCTTCGCCCAGCAGGGCGTGCAGAACACCAGCCTGCGCCAGATCTCCGAACGGCTGGGCATCACCAAGCCGGCGCTCTACTACCACTTCGCCTCACGCGACGACCTGGTGCGCAGCATCGTGCAGCCGATGGTCGACGACTGCGAGCGGTTCGTGAACGCGTGCGAGCCGGGCGTCGAGACCCGGCGCCTGCTCGAGGACTACTTCGACGTCATCTGGAAGCACCGCGAGATCATCGTCATGGTGGTGCGGGAGATGTCCACGCTGGCCTATCTCGACCTGGGGCGGCGCATGTTCGAGTGGCGGCGCGCGCTGATCGGCCTGCTGATCGGCCCCGAGCCCACCCGGGAGGGGCAGATCAGGGCAACGGTGGCGCTCGGCGGGCTGGCGGACTGCACGGTGGAGTACGCGCACCTGCCGCTGGAGCAGGTCAAGCCGGCGGCCGTCGAAGCGGCGGCCGCCGCGCTCGGCCTCACGTGAGGCGGGTCAGACCGCCACGTACAGATCGACACCGCCCGGGTGGTGCACCTCCAGGTCGGTGGTGAAGGCGCGCGACGGCGCGCCGCCCGACTCGCTGTGGTTCACCACCTGCTGCCAGGCGTCCGTCAGCGCCTGCGGCATCGGCCCGCGCACCTCCAGGCGCAACACCTGACCGGCCGGGACGCGGACGGCCACCATGCCCTCCGGCAGCCGCGGCACCGTGCGCACGCCCGTGCCGACGATCTGCGTGAACGCGCCGTTGTGGTCGCTCTCGTAGTCCGTGAGGACGGCGTAGAGGTTCTCGTCCACCCGATTCGGCACATGCGCGAAAGCCCCCGGCGCGCCGGCGCGCTGCCACAACACCGGCAATTTCGCCCGCGCCGGGTCCTTTTCCTCGACATTGGTGGTGCGTACGGCGAACCCGACCACGATCAACTCGGCCCGTTCGGTGACCTCCACAAGCACTCCCCTCGCCCAAAAGCGTCCCGGCCGATCATAAGCCCCCGAGAAAGGGGGAAACTCCTTGTTGACGTACCGGCACATAAGATGGGCGAACGTGAAGTTTCTTAACGACCTCGAGCCCCATTACGACCTGACCTATAGCGACGTGTTCATGGTCCCGTCGCGTTCGTCGGTCGGTTCCCGGCTCGCAGTCGACCTTTCGACGAACGACGGCACGGGCACCACCATCCCGATCGTGGTGGCCAACATGACCGCGGTCGCCGGCCGGCGCATGGCCGAGACCGTGGCGCGGCGGGGCGGCATCGCCGTCATCCCGCAGGACATTCCGCTCGATGTCGTCACCGACGTCGTCGACTGGGTCAAGAAACGCGACCTCGTCCACGACACCCCGCTGACCCTGACCCCGCACGCGACCGTCGGCGAGGCCCTGCAGCTGCTGCCCAAGCGCTCGCACGGCGCGGTCGTCGTCGTCGACTGGGAGAACCGTCCCGTCGGCGTCGTGACCGAGGCCGACTGCCAGGGCGTGGACATGTTCACGCAGCTGTCCAACGTCATGTCCAGCGAACTGCTCACGCTGCCCGCCGGGCTCGACCCGCGCGGCGCCTTCGAGCGGCTGCACGAGGGCCGCCACCGGCTCGCGCCCATCGTGGACGGCGACGGGCGCCTGGTCGGCATCCTCACCCGTACGGGCGCGCTGCGCGCCACGCTCTACCAGCCGGCCGTCGACGGGCAGGGCCGGCTGCGCATCGGAGCCGCCGTCGGCGTGAACGGCGACGTCGTCTCCAAGGCCAAGGAACTGCTCGACGCGGGCATCGACTGCCTGGTCGTGGACACCGCCCACGGCCACCAGGAGAAGATGATCTCCACGCTCCGCGCCGTCAAGGCGCTCGACCCCGGCGTGCCGGTCGCGGCCGGCAACGTGGTCACCGCCGCCGGCGTGCGCGACCTGGTGGACGCCGGGGCCGACATCGTCAAGGTCGGCGTCGGGCCGGGCGCGATGTGCACCACGCGGATGATGACGGGCGTGGGGCGGCCGCAGTTCTCGGCGGTCCTGGAGTGCGCGGCCGAGGCGCGGCGCCTGGGCCGGCACGCGTGGGCCGACGGCGGCGTGCGCCACCCGCGCGACGTCGCGCTCGCGCTGGCCGCCGGGGCGTCCAACGTGATGATCGGCTCGTGGTTCGCGGGCACATACGAGTCGCCCGGCGACACCCACACCGACGCGAACGGCCGCAAGTACAAGGAGAACTTCGGCATGGCCTCCGCGCGGGCCGTGCGCCTGCGGACGGCCGACGACTCGGCGTTCGAGCGGGCCAGGAAGGCGTTGTTCGAGGAGGGGATCTCGACGTCCCGGATGTACCTCGATCCGAAGCGGCCGAGCGTCGAGGACCAGATCGACGCCATCGTCGCGGGTCTGCGTTCGTCGTGCACGTACGCGGGGGCGGCCGACCTGGAGGAGTTCCACGACAAGGCGATCGTGGGCGTGCAGAGCTCGTCGGGCTACGCGGAGGGCATGCCGCTGCACCAGAGCTGGTGATCAGGGCGAGGCGGGGCGTGCGTCCACGCGCACCGTCGTCCCCGTCACGTCTCCGGCCAGGTCTCCCGCCAGGAACACCGCCGCACCGCACAGGCTCTCGTCGTGTGTGCGCGGGGTGATGGCGTTCACCCGGATGCCACGGGGGGCCAGGTCGGCGGCGAGCGTCCGCGTCAGGCTCTCCAGCGCGGCCCTCATCGCCGCGCGCACCGGCGCCACCGTCTCCGGCGGGACCACGGTGACGATCGACGCGCCCGGGCGCATCAGTGGGAGCATTGTCCGGATCATCCCGGTCACCTGCGTGAACTGCCGCTCGACGAGGAGCCGCTCATCGCGCGGCGAGACGTCCTCGAACCCCTCCCCCGAAGCGCCCGCGACGTCCTGGTTGACGACCAGCACGTCCACGCGGCCCCACCGCTCGCGTACGGCCTGCGCGAACACCTCCACCGCCACCTGGTCGCCCACGGTCATCGCCAGCTCGCCGCGCGGCTTGTCGCGGTCGCAGGCGGCGACGTGCGCCCCGAACGCCGCGAACGTCTCCACGATCGCCGGCCCCGCTCCCCTGGCCGCCCCGGCGACGACGGCCACGCGGCCGGTGAGCAGGATCGTGTCGGGAGAAAGGGCGGCCATGGACGATGACGATAGCCCGACCGCATAGAGTCGTCGGGTCATTCGCATCGTCAACAATCGCAACAGGAGCACTTTCGTGGCACTCGAGAAGCCCGAGATCGACTTCCCCGGCGGCAACCCGCCCGCGGACCTCGAGATCGAGGACCTGACCGTGGGCGACGGCCCCGAGGCCAAGCCCGGCCAGAACGTACGCGTCCACTACGTGGGCGTCTCGTTCTCCACCGGGGAGGAGTTCGACGCGTCGTGGAACCGCGGCCAGGCGTTCGAGTTCCCGCTGGGCGCCGGGCGCGTCATCGGGGGCTGGGACCAGGGGGTCGTGGGCATGAAGGTCGGCGGCCGCCGCAAGCTCGTCATCCCGCCGCACCTCGGCTACGGCACCCGCGGCGCCCCGCCCCGCATCAAGCCGAACGAGACGCTGATCTTCGTCGTCGACCTTCTCGGCGTCAGCTGACGATCCGGCGCAGCGCGGGACACTCCGGCCCCTGAGCCCCTCACGGCTCTCCGGCCGGGCTGTCCCCCTTTTATCCCTTCGACGGACACACGCAGGAGATATGCCGATTTCGGTTGGGGAAATGTCGCCTGCGTGAGGCACCATAGGCGTGTGCTTCTGATCGACGTGGTCCGGGTGTCCGAGGCGGTGACGCGCACGTCCGCCAGGTTGGGCAAGATCGGCCATCTGGCGGAGCTGCTGGGCCGGGTCGGCCCGGAGGAGGCGGAGATCGCCATCTCCTACCTCTCGGGCGAGCTGCCCCAGCGGCAGGTCGGCGTCGGCTGGCGCACGCTGGAGGACCTCCCGCAGCCCAAGCTGGCCGCCACCGCCACGCTGATCCAGGTCGACGAGCTGCTGAGCCGCATCAAGGCGGTGTCGGGGCAGGGCTCGCAGGCGGCGCGCAAGGCGCTGGTGGCGGAGTTGTTCGCCGGGCTGACGAGCCAGGAGCAGCAGTTCATGCGCCGGCTGCTCCACGGCGAGCTGCGGCAGGGCGCGCTCGACGGCGTCATGATCGAAGCGGTGGCCAAGGCGTCCGGGGCGCCGTCGGCCGACGTGCGCCGCGCGCTCACGCTGCGCGGCTGGCTGCCGGCCGTCGGGGCGGCCGCGCTGACGGGCGGGGTCGAGGCGCTGCGGGCGTTCCGGCTGGAGGTGGGCCGGGCGGTCTCGCCCATGCTGGCGGGCAGCGCGCCCAACGTGGCCGCCGCGCTGGAGAAGGCCGGCGCTCCGGCGGCGCTGGAGTGGAAGCTCGACGGCATCCGCGTGCAGGCCCACCGCTCCGGCTCGCAGGTCACGGTCTTCAGCCGTACGCTCGACGACATCACCGCGCAGGTTCCCGAGCTGGTCGAGGCGGTGCTGGAGATGCCGTCCGCCGATCTGGTGCTCGACGGCGAGGTGATCGCCCTGCGGCCCGACGGCCGGCCGCACGCGTTCCAGGTGACGGCGAGCCGCGTCTCCAGCAAGACCGACGTGGCCCGGCTGCGTGACAAGACGCCGCTGAGCGTGTTCTTCTTCGACGCCCTGCGGATCGACGGCGCCGACCTGCTCGACCTGCCCTACGCCCAGCGTCAGGAGGCGCTGGCCCGTACGGTCCGGCAGGGGCTGCTGACGCCCCGCCTGGTGACGGGCGACGTGGCCGAGGCGGAGCGGTTCTTCACCGACGTGGTCAAGGCGGGCCACGAGGGCCTGGTGGTCAAGTCGCTGGCGTCCCCGTACGCGGCGGGCAGGCGCGGCGCCGGCTGGATCAAGGTCAAGCCGCGCCACACGCTCGACCTGGTGGTCCTGGCGGCCGAGTGGGGCCACGGCCGCCGCGAGGGCAAGCTGTCCAACCTCCACCTCGGGGCGCGCGATCCCGAGGGCGGGTTCGTGATGCTCGGCAAGACGTTCAAGGGGTTGACCGACGAGCTGCTGGCGTGGCAGACCGAGCGCTTCCTCGAGCTCGCCGAGGGCCCCACCGACCAGTGGACCGTCAAGCTGCGGCCCGAGCTGGTGGTGGAGATCGCGTTCGACGGGGTGCAACGCTCGCCCCGCTACCCGGGCGGGATGGCGCTGCGCTTCGCCCGCGTCCTCCGCTACCGCCCCGACAAGCGCGTGGAAGACGCCGACACCGTGGACACCGTCCGCTCCCTGATGCTCTGACCAGGCCACCACCCGGCACCATCGCCGTCCCCGCTACGCCGTCCCTGAGGCATGCGCTGCCAGCCGTAGCCCCCGAAACACCCCAGCGAGGCAGAAGCGCAACACCGTCGTCGCCTCCCACAACGCCACCGACGACCCAAGCCTCGCCCTCGTACCCACGAGCGGACCCGCTCCGCCGCTCCATCCGAACGAGACGCGCGTAAGCCCTTCCGGACCCCCAGGCGGGCCTACGAACCCTGGGCGTACATGCCAAGCGATCCACCAGCGGAAACGAAGCAAGCGCCCGCAACTGGACCAGCAACGCCAGCCCGTTTCAGCCGATCAAGGCCGCGCAGCAGGCCGCGGAAGGTCCGACTCCAGCAACGAGCCCTTGATCACCCGAACACGCCGCCGGACGCACAACAACTAATGCCGACGCCACCAACCCCCGCGCAGCTCGGCGTGAACCCACACCCAGTCCTGCCACATCCGGCGTGATATTCGCGCCATCGCAGACCACATCGCCCCACCGAGCCACGGCGTGAACGCACAGTTCAGGCCGACATCACGCCACCTCCGGCATCAAGGTGGACCAGATCCCCAAGGTCACCTCACGCAATGCGATACCACGCCACCACACACCGTGCTGCGGTGCGGGGTTGACCTGTGAGGGGTAGCCACACCCCAGCCCGGCGCCGCCCTCGCGCTCCCCGCACCATCCCGGCAGCACAGCAACCACCAGCACCCCCAGTACGCACGGCCCCACACCGCCTCACGCCACACCCGGACCAGCGCACACCCGGAGCAGCCCACACCGGACCATGCCCGCC
>NZ_POUD01000134.1 GCF_003236395.1 Nonomuraea aridisoli
CACCGCCCCCTCGGCGCCGGGCCCGCTCGTCGGTGAGTACACCCCCGCGCCGTACGTCCCGGCCGACAGCCAGCCGAACGCCTACGGCCAGAACCCCTACGCCCCGCCCGCCGACCAGGCCGGCGCGTACACGCCGCCGGGCGAGACGCTGCCCAACGCCTTCGCCGCCCCCGGCGAGCCGGCGTACCCGGGCGGCGAGACGGCGCCGAGCATGCCGTACCCGTCGGCCGAGCAGCCCTCCTACGGCCAGCAGCAGTACGGCCAGAGCGCCTTCGACCAGCAGGGCGGCCAGCCGTTCACCGGGTACTCGGGCCAGGAGTACGCCGCCTCGGCCGGTTACCAGGAGCCCGACCCGCCGGTCGACCCGCGCTCGCAGCAGCTGCTCGACGCCTACCAGCAGGCGGAGTCGTACCAGCACTCGAACGCCGGGGGCACCCAGCCGGACCTCCACGCGCCCGGTTACGCCGGCCAGGGCAGGCCGTACGACGACCCGTTGGGCCACCCGCAGCAGCAGCCCCCGCAGCACGGCGGCGGGTACGAGCCCCAGCAGGGCCAGTACCAGCCCACCCACCAGGCCCAGCCGGGCTGGCCGGAGGCTCAGGGCGAGTCGACGATGCGGATCGATCCCGCGGCGTTCGGCGGCGACCACCGCCGCCCCGGGGACGACCCGATCGATCCAACCGCCATATACACCCCCAACGAGCCACGCAGGTAACGGACCGGCAATGAACGGCTAGAGAGAAGGTGGGCCACGGGCAGGCGTCTATCCCGCCCTGGTACGGTTCCGACCGCTGACAGCGTTGAACAAGCCAGGCCGATGCCATGCGCGTAAGGTGTCGGCCGGTGAGAACATCACATGCCGAGCACACCGGGGCGAGATCTGGTCTTTCCCCGGATACCTGCATGCCGCTTGACGCCGCGTACAGCACACGCGTGTAATTACAACCATGTTGTTACGCCTTCCAGTGGGTGGGTAATAAGGAAGGCGTCCATGGGGGGCTCCATTGCGGGCGGGCGGCAGGGAGGTGTGCAGTGACCGATCCGGTCATCGCACAGGATCAGCTTGACGCTGAAGAACTCGGCTGGCAGGAGCGCGCGTTGTGCGCGCAGACTGATCCGGAGGCGTTCTTCCCGGAGAAGGGCGGCTCCACCCGAGAGGCCAAGAAGGTCTGCCGATCGTGCGAAGTCCGTGCCGAGTGCCTGGAATACGCACTCGAGCACGATGAGCGCTTCGGCATCTGGGGTGGGCTGTCCGAGCGGGAGCGCAGACGGATCAAGCGCCAGGCCGTATAGGTATAAGGGGGGAAAGGGTCACGCGGGTCGCCGTGTGACCCTTTTCGCATCTCCTGACACACTTTCACCGGTATGGTGGGCGCGCCTGATCTTCCCCCTCAGGAGTCGCCCACCGATGTCACGTCCCTTCGTCACCGCGATCGTCGTCGCCCATGACGGCGCGCGCTGGCTCGGGGAGACGCTGCGCGCTCTGGTCAGCCAGAGCCGCAGGCCCGACCGCGTGGCCGGCGTCGACAACGGCAGCAGGGACGGCTCGGCCGACCTGCTCGCCCAGACGCTCGGCTCCGGCAGCCTGATCTCCCTGCACCGCACCTCCGGCTTCGGCGAATCCGTCGCCGCGGCGCTCGCGCAGCTGCCGCCCGCCGGCCCCGACGAGTGGATCTGGCTGCTCCACGACGACTGCGCCCCTGACCGGCGCGCGCTGGAGGCGCTGCTCGCCGCCGCCGAGCACGATCCCAAGGCCGCCGTGCTCGGGCCCAAGCTGCGTGACTGGGTCGACCGCCGGCGGCTGCTGGAGATCGGCGTGACCGTGGGCCGCACCGGCCGCAGGGACACCGGGCTGGAGCCGGGCGAGTACGACCAGGGGCAGCACGACGGGGTGCGCGACGTGCTGTCGGTGTCGACGGCCGGCATGCTCATCCGGCGCGACGTGTGGGAGAAGGTCGGCGGCCTCGACCCGTACTTCCCGCTGTTCCGCGACGACCTCGACCTGTGCTGGCGGGTGCGCAACGCCGGTCACAAGGTCGTGAACGTGACCTCCGCCGTGGCCTGGCACGCCGAGGCGGCGGCCCGCAGGCGGCGGCCGATCGCGGTCAGCGGCGACCACCCTCGCCGCCTCGACCGGCGCAACGCGCTCTTCGTGATCATGGCGAACCTGCCGTTCGGCGCGCTGCTCTGGGCGCTGCTGCGGAACGTCGTCGGCGCGGCCGTGCGCACGCTGCTGTTCATCGTGAGCAAGCAGCCGGCGAACGCGCTGGACGAAGTGGTGGCCATGGGGTCGATCCTGGCGCACCCGGGACGGCTGAGACGGGCGCGCCAGGCCCGCCGTCATGGCCGTAAGAAGGGATATATCCGCGTAAAGCGGTTGATGACCCCTCGGTGGGCGGCGTACCGGCGGCTCACCGACATGCTGCAGAGCTTCCTCGCCGGGGAGGCCCCGCTCGACGCGGCCGGCCGGCACCACCACGCGGCCACGAACGACGAGCAGGAGATCGCCCCGCCGGCGGACACCGGGGCGGTCAAGCGCTTCGCCGCACGGCCCGGCGTCATCCTCATGTTCGCGCTCACGGTGGTCGCGCTGGTGGCCGAACGGTCGCTGCTCGCCGGCGAACGGCTCGGCGGGGGCGCGCTCGTCCCGGTGACAGGCGGCGCGTCCGACCTGTGGGCGTTCTACACCGAGGGCTTCCACGACGTCGGCCTCGGCTCGACCGCTCCCGCGCCGCCGTACGTGGCCGTGCTGGCCGCGCTGTCCACGCTGGCGTTCGGCAAGACGTGGGTGGCGGTCTCGGTGCTGCTGCTCGGCTCGGTGCCGCTGGCGGGGGCCACGGCGTACCTGGCCACGCGGCACGTCATCCCGGCGGTGCCGGCGCGGGCCTGGGCGGCGGGGACGTACGCGCTGCTGCCCGTCGCGACGGGCGCCATCGCGGCGGGACGGCTGGGGACGGCGGTGGTGTTCGTGCTCGTCCCCGTCTACGCCTGGCTCCTCACCACCATGCTGCGCGCCGAACCTCGCCGCGCCCGCCGCGCCGCCTGGGGTCTCGGCCTCCTGCTGACGGTCGGTACGGCGTTCGTGCCGCTGGTCTATCCGCTCTTCGCGATCGTCGGCGTCCTGGGCGCGGTCGGCGTCCGCCAGGTCCGCGCCCGGCGCGCGTCCGTGCGGGAGACTCCCGGGGAGATCGGTCAGGACCTCTTCGGCAACGGGCCCGCAGGTCAGGGCGCCTTCGACACGGGAACCGCCGACCAGGCCGCCGCCGGTCTCTTCAGCCCGGGAGCGCCCGTCCAGGTCGCCGCCGGACAGGGCCCTGCCGGGTTCTTCGAGCCGGGAACGGCCGGCAGGAGCACGGCCGGTGCGCTCGCCCTCGGCGAGGGACCCGCCGGTCGGGACGTCGTCAGCGCCGTCGTGCTCAGTCCCGACGCGGACGGCCCCGCCGGGCAGACGCCCAGCGGCCGCCGCGGCGGCAGACGGCGAGCACCCGGACATGGGGCCACGGCGAACGGAGCGGCGGAGCAGGAAACCGGTCGGAGCGGACGCGGCGCGAGGGGCGGGCGCCGTGGCCGGAGGGCCGCCGACGCCCGCAACACCGACGAGCCGAGGAACGGCGGCCATTCCCACAGCGACGGGGATGTCGGAAATGGCGGTCATGCCCGTAGGGGCGGGGATGCCGGGAACGGCGGCCGTGCCCGTAGCGGCGGAAGTTTCCGGAACGGTGGTCGTGCCCGCGGCGACGTTGCCCGGAGCGACAGGGATGTCCGCGCCAGTGGCGACGCCGAGGGCGGTGCGGCAGACAGCGATGGGGTGGGGGCGTCGCTGGGCATCGCGCTAGCGGTGCCGCTCGTCCTGCTCATGCCGTGGCTGGCGAGCCTGGTGACAGACCCGGGCAGGTTCCTCCTGGAGGCCGGCCTGCACGACCCGGGCCTGGTGGACCCGTCCCTCGGCCCCGAGTCGTTGCTGGCGCTCAGCCCCGGTGGGCCCGGCCTGCCGCCGTTCTGGGTGACGGCCGGCCTGGTGGCAGCGGCGCTGGCCGCGCTGCTCATGCGCCGCCAGCGCGTGATCGTCGCCATCGGCTGGGGCGTCGCGCTCTATGGCGTCGGCGCGGCCGTCCTGGTCAGCCGCGTCGCCGTCGACGGCGTGCGGGTCTGGCCGGGCGTGCCGCTGGCGTTCGCGGGCGCGGGGCTGGTGGTCCTGGTGGGTCTGACCGCGCACCGGCTGAGCGAGATCCGCGCCGCGGGCGGCCTGCGCCGGGTGGGGGCGACGGCGGTGGTGGCGGTGGCGTTCAGCACGCCGCTGCTGGCCGCCGGCCACTGGATGGCCACCGGCGTGCGGGGCCCGCTCGTCGGCGACGCCCCCGACGTGCTGCCCGCCCTGGCCGCCGCCAGGACCACGAACGGCGAACGCACCCTGGTCATCGAGGGCTCGTCCTTCACCATCCTGCACGGGCGTACACCGGTGATCGGCGAGGCGGAGCTGCCCGTCGCGTCCGAGGCCCGCTCCCGGGTGGAGGCGGCGGTGCAGGGCCTGGTCGGCGGGCGCGGCGGCGACGCGGCCACGCTGGCGGCCAACGGCATCGCGATGGTCGCCGTCGCGCCGCCCGTCTCGCCCCCGCTGGCCAGGACGCTGGACTCGCAACCGTCGCTGCAGCGCCTCAGCCTGTCGGACTCGGGCGGCCTGTGGCTGCTGACCGAGCCGGTCACCCGGGTGCCCGCCCAGCCGGCGAACGTGCTGCACACGCCGTGGTTGTGGGTGCAGGGCGCCCTGGTGATCGTGATCGTGATCCTGGCCTCGCCGGGCCGGCGCCAGAGCGAGGGCACCGAGCAGGCCGTGGCGGTGGCGTGATGCGAAGGTTCGTGGAGAACAGGTTCGGCCTGCTCGTGCTGGTCGTGGTGTCCTTGATCGCCCTGTACGGCGTCGCGCTCGCGACCCGCCCCGCCCCGCCGCCCCCGCCCGCGCAGACCCCGAAGCGGGTCGCCGTCGAGTCGGTCACCGCCGTCTGCCCGGGGGCCAAGGGCCAGCAGGTCAACGTCTACCTGCCCGGCACCCTGAACGCCGAGACCCTGGAGAGCGGCGACCCGTACGTCACCAAGGGCCCCGGCGGCCTGGAGGCCGGCTACCTCGTCCGCGCCACGGCGGGTGAGTCCCGCGGCCTGGCCGGGGTCCGCTGCACGGAGCCCGCCGCCGAGACCTGGCTGGTGGGCCCGGGGCCGGTGCACGCCGACGTGCGCCTGCACCTGGTCAACGCCGACAAGGCGCCGGCGCTGGCCGACGTGCAGGTGTACGCGGCCGAGGGCCCGGTCTCGGGCGACAAGGGCGTCGGCCTGGAGATCGCCCCCGGCCAGCACCGCGAGATCGACCTGCGGACGCTCGCCCCGTCGGCCGACATCATGGCCGTCAGCGTCACCACGATCTTCGGCCGCGTCGCCGCCTTCGCCAGGACCACGATGGAGACCGGGGGAGTGGACTGGCTCCCGTCGGCCGGGCCCCCGGCCACGCGCGTGGTCGTCCCCGGCATCCCCGGGGGCGGCGGGCAGCGCAGGCTGCTGGTGGCGGCGCCCGGCGAGACGGACGCCGTCGTGCGGCTGACGGCCGTCAGTGAGGACGCCGAGTACGCGATGCGCGGCCGCGAGACGGTGTCCGTGCCGGCGGGCAGCGTCGTCGCCGTGGACGTGACCACCGCGCTGGCCGGCTCATCCGCCGCGCTGGTGCTCTCGTCGCCGACACCGGTCGTGGCAGGACTGGTCGTCACGAGCACGGGCCAGCCGGGGGACGTCGCCTTCACCGCCGGCACCCCGTCGCTGGAGCTGGGCAGCGCGGTGGCTCGCAACGCCGCGGGCTCCCGGCTCGTGCTGACGGCGCTCGGCAAGCCGGGCAAGGTGCGGGTGCAGGTGCTGCCGGCGGGGGGCGAGGCGGCGGAGCCGTTCGAGGTGGACATCCCGGCCGGACGCACCAGGAACGTCAAGCTGGCGGCGAAGGGCGACTTCGCGGTGTCCGTCACGCCCGTGGCCGGCGAGGTCTACGGCGCCCGCGTCGTGGAGGAACGTGCGGGAAACGCCGTCCTGCTCACCGTGCAGCCGCTCGCGCCGGCCCGTTCGTGGACCCTGCTGCCGCCCCTCACCGACACCCCCAGGGTCGTCGCGCCGTAACGCGCTACTCGACCACCTCCAGCCCGTTGCCGTCGGGGTCGCGCAGGGTGAACATGGGCGGGACGCCGTCCCACAGCAGCAGCTCGCCCACCTCGGCCCCGCGCTCGCTCAGCGAGGCGTGCAGCGCCGCCGCGTCGCCCACGGTGAGGCGGATGCCCGTCTCGACGCCGGTCTTCTCCCCGGGCACGAGCGCGATCGTGGTGACGGCCCCCGGCGGCGCCACCTCGATCCACCGTCCGCCGAACTGCTCGACCGGCGCGTCCAGCCGTTTCTGCAGCCCCAGCACGCCGACGTAGAAGGCGACCGCGCGGTCCTGGTCGGAGACCGGGACGCCGACGGTCCTGATGCCGGTGATCGGGTGCTTGCTCATGTCGAGCCTCCTGTCGTCACAGGAGGAGATCCGGGGACGGCGCGGAACTCATCGCCGCCTCAGCGGCGGTCGTCGTAACCCGGGTCGACGGTCTCCGGGGAGAGGCCGAGCAGGGTGGCGACCTGCTCCACCACCGTGTCGTGGACGAGCGCGCCCAGCGTCTCGCGGTCGCGGGCCCTGGCCTCCAGCGGGCGGCGGTAGACCACCACCGAGGCGGGCGACTGACCGGTGGCGGCGTCGGCACGGCCGAACGGGATCGGGTCGGAGCTCAGCTGCGGCCCGTCGCCGAGCTCGCTCAGCGGCGGCACCTCCTCGACCGCGAACTCCACCGCCGACAGCTGTCTCTCCCACCGCGGCCGGAGCCGGTCGACGGCGTCGAGCACCAGGTCGTCGAAGCGTTCGCTGCGCGACTTGGCCACCGGGACGTGGGAGGGGGCGAGCGGGCCGCGCAGGCCGCGACCATGCCGATCGCGCCGTCTGGGACCGCGCTTGTGTGTCACGCCAGCAAGTGTACGGGCCCGCGCCCTGCGTCACCGGGAGCGGAGCCGCGGTTCTGGGGCAAGATCGGTGGGGTTCGGGTGATTGGGCAGGTGGCGAGATGGGCAAGCCCGGGGTGGGACGCCCGGCGCGAGGCCCGGTGACTTCGGGGCATGTGGGTGGAAAGGCTGCGACAGGTGTCCGAATTGTGGCGACACGCTCGTTAAGAGCGCTCAGATAGTGGCGCCTCGCACTCTTACCGGATACGGTCCCTCCGTGAGCCCCGTCCGCCGTTGTTCCCGCACCGCTTGCAGCCAGCCTGCCGTCTTCACGCTCACGTACGTATACGCCGACTCGACCGCAGTTCTCGGCCCCCTGGCGACGTACGCGGAGCCACACTGTTATGACCTGTGCGCCGAACACGCCGAGCGGCTGACCGCCCCCCGCGGCTGGGAGGTGGTCCGCCTGCCGACCGACGGCGCCTCGCCCAGCTCCGACGATCTCGAGGCGCTGGCCAACGCGGTCAGGGAGGCCGCGCGGCCCACGACGTCCGGCAGCGGGGAGCCGGTCGGTCAGGGGGTCGAGGTCGGCCGCCGCGGGCACCTGCGCGTTCTGAGGTCGGCCCAGCAGCACCGCGACCGGTAGGCTCGTTTTACACGGAGGAGAACGACCTAAGGGCGGAGCTGGAGAGTGGGCGACCTCGCCAAGATCTTCAAAGCGTATGACGTTCGCGGGGTTGTGCCCGACGAGCTCGACGAGCCGACCGCCGAGGCCGTGGGGGCGGCCTTCGTCGAGGTGACCGGCGCCCAGTCGGTCGTGGTCGCGCATGACATGCGCGAGTCGTCGCCGCCGCTGGCCGCCGCGTTCATCCGCGGCGCCCGCTCGCGCCGCGCCGACGTGGTCCACGCCGGGCTGGGCTCGACCGACCTGCTCTACTACGCCAGCGGCAGCCTCGGGCTGCCCGGCGTCATGTTCACCGCCAGCCACAACCCGGCGCGCTACAACGGCATGAAGATGTGCCGGGCCGGTGCGGTGCCGATCGGCGGCGACACGGGCCTGACCGAGATCCGCGACCGCGCGGCCGAGCTGGTCGGCGTGACCGCCACGCCCAGCGGCTCCATGATCGAGAAGGACCTGCTCAGCGGCTACGCCCACCACCTGCGCACACTGGTCGACCTGAGCGGCGTGCGGCCGCTGAAGGTCGTCGTCGACGCCGGCAACGGCATGGGCGGCCACACCGTGCCGGCCGTGTTCGAGGGGCTGCCGATCGAGCTGGTGCCGCTCTACTTCGAGCTCGACGGCAGCTTCCCCAACCACGAGGCCAACCCACTGGAGCCACAGAACCTCGTCGACCTGCAGCGCGCCGTCCTCGACAGCGGCGCCGACCTCGGCCTCGCCTTCGACGGCGACGCCGACCGGTGCTGGGTGATCGACGAGCGTGGCGAGTCGGTCTCGCCGTCGGCGATCACGGCCCTGGTCGCGGTGCGCGAGCTGGCGAAACACCCCGGCGCGACGATCATCCACAACCTGATCACGTCGCTCGGCGTGCCCGAGATCGTCCGCGAGCACGGCGGCGTCCCGGTGCGCACGCGGGTGGGGCATTCGTTCATCAAGGCCGAGATGGCGCGCACGGGCGCGGTGTTCGGGGGCGAGCACTCGGCCCACTACTACTTCAGGGACTTCTGGTTCGCCGACTCCGGCATGCTGGCCGCGATGCACGTGCTGGCCGCGCTGGGCGAGCAGGACCGGCCGCTGTCGCAGGTCGTGTCGGCCTACTCGCGCTACCACGCCTCGGGCGAGGTCAACAGCGCGGTGTCCGACCAGGCCGAGGCGCTGCGCCGGGTGCGCGAGGCGTTCGCCGCGCGCGGGGAGTTCGACGAGACGGACGGCCTCACCGTGACCGGTCAGGGCTGGTGGTTCAACCTGCGGCCGTCCAACACCGAGCCGCTGCTCAGGCTCAACGCCGAGGCGGCCGACGAAGCCAAGATGACGGCGATCAGGGACGAGGTCCTCACGATCGTGGGAAAGGTGTCAGAGTGAAGATCGACGACTGGCTGCTGGAGATCCTTGCCTGCCCGGCCTGCAAGGCTCCGCTGCGCGCCGAGGCCGAGGCCGACGAGCTGGCCTGCACGGGCTGCGGCCTGGTCTACCCCGTCCGAGACGACATCCCCGTCCTGCTCGTCGACGAGGCCAGGAAGCCGTGACCTGGGAGCCGGAGCGGCTCGACGACCAGCGTCATCTCAGCGAGGCCGACCCCGAGGGCATGCTGCCCGCGGTCGCCGCCTCGGCGGCCCACGTACGCACCGGCCATCGAGCCGCCGTCGAGGCCGGCCTCGATCGGCTGGCCGGCCACGGCCGCCCGCGCGCCATCGTGGTGGTGGGCATGGGCGCCTCCGGCATCGCCGGCGACATCCTCGCCGCGGTGGCCGGCAACGGCGCTCCGCTGCCGATCGTGACCGTGCGCTCCTACCAGCTGCCCGGCTGGGTGGGCGCCACCGACCTGGTCGTCGCCGTCTCCGGCTCGGGCCGCACCGAGGAGACGCTGGCCGTCGCCACGCAGGCCGTCCGCAGGGGTTGCACGCTGCTCGGCGTGGGCCCGGCCGGCTCCCCGCTGCAGGCGATCGCCACGCAGGCGTCGGCCGTCCACGTGCCGGTGCCGGTGACCGGGCAGTCGCGGGCGGGTCTGTGGCTGCTGGCCGTGCCGGTGATCGCCGCGGCGGCCGCGCTGCGGCTGGTGCCGGCCGACGCCGGCCTGTTCGAGCGGGTGGCCAAGTCGCTGGAGGACCTGGCCAACCGCTGCCGGCCGTCCAGCGACTCGTTCATCAACCCGGGCAAGGCGCTGGCGATGGACCTGGCCGAGAGCGTGCCGATGGTGTGGGGGACGTCGGCGCCCGCGTCGGTGGCGGCCCACCGGCTGGTGTGCCAGCTCGCCGCGAACGCGAAATACCCCGCCGTCCACGGTGAGCTCCCTGAGGCAGGGCACCACCAGGTCGCGGTCTTCGACGGGCCGCTGGCCGAGCGCGACATCTTCGCCGACACCGCCGGGCGTACGCTCAGGCTGGTCGTCATGCGCGACGTCGAGGAGCACCCGCAGGTGACGCGGCAGCGCGAGGCGGCGCTGCGGCTGGCGGGCGATCGCGACGTCCCGGTCACCGAGCTCACGGCCGAGGGCGAGCACCCGCTGGAGCGGATGGCCTCGCTGATCATGCTGGGCGACTACGCGAGCACGTATCTGGCGCTGGGATACGGGACGGATCCGACGGCTGTGTCAGCGATCACGGAACTGAAGGCCCGAACTTCCCCATAGTATCGCTTATCAGGCCTTTATCGTGATCATGTTAGGTGGAGTGGATCGGTGAGCGCGAGCGGCGGTACCAAGGCAATCATTGCGGCCCTGACGGCGAACCTGGCCATCGCGGTGGCGAAGTTCGTGGCGGCGTTCTTCACCGGGTCCTCCTCGATGCTGGCGGAGGGCATCCACTCGGTCGCCGACTCGGGCAACCAGGTCCTGCTGCTGGTCGGTGGCAAGCGGGCGGCCCGGGCGAGCACGCGGGAGCACCCGTTCGGCTATGGGCGCGAGCGCTACTTCTACGCCTTCGTGGTGGCGGTCGTGCTCTTCACGATCGGCGCGGCGTTCTCGATCTACGAGGGCGTGCACAAGCTCTCCGACCCCCACCCGGTGGAGGCGCCGATCTGGGCGTTCGGCGTGCTGATCTTCGCGATCATCGCCGAGGCGTTCTCGTTCCGTACGGCGATCAGGGAGTCCAACGCCGTCCGGGGGCGGCAGTCGTGGTGGGCCTTCATCCGCCGCTCCAAGTCCCCCGAACTGCCGGTCATCCTGCTGGAGGACCTGGGCGCGCTGCTCGGCCTGATCTTCGCGCTCTTCGGCGTCACCATGGCCGTGGTCACCGGCGACGGCGTCTGGGACGGCATCGGCACCCTGATGATCGGCGTGCTGCTGGCCGTGATCGCGATCGTGCTCGCCATCGAGACCAAGTCGCTGCTCGTCGGCGAGGGCGCCTCGCCCGACGTGGAGGACCAGATCCGCGGGGCGCTCGAGAACGCGCCCGAGGTCGAGCGGATCATCCACATGCGCACGCTGCACCTCGGCCCGGAGGAGCTGCTCGTGGGCGCCAAGATCGCGGTGGCCCACGACGAGACCGCCGCCGAGGTGGCGCGGGGCATCGACGAGGCCGAGCGGCGCATCCGCGAGGCCGTGCCGATCGCGCGGGTGATCTACCTGGAGCCCGACCTCGACCGGTCGCGCACCCCGGCGTCCTAGACGGGGACACCGTTGGCGAAGTAGATCAAAAAGTAGCGGCCCATGATCATGTCTGTGATCATGGGCCGCTACTGTCGTTCTTGCTCGCGGATGGAGTCGTGGGTGTCGCTGCGTTCGACTGGTTCCGATCAGATCCCGGCGGCCACCCTGGCGGTAGCGCGGGCAGCCTTCCCGAGGGGCAGCCTGGCAATCCGTATCCGAGATGCGCTGGGTGTGCTGTTCGAGGACGAGGACTTCGCCGCGGCGTTCTCCGCTCGTGGCCGTCCAGCGCTGTCTCCAGCTCGGCTGGCGCTGGTGTCGATCCTGCAGTTCGGCGAGGGACTGTCCGACCGGCAGGCGGCCGAGGCCGTGCGAGCGCGGATCGACTGGAAGTACGCGCTCGGGCTAGAGCTGACCAACGCTGGCTTTGACTACTCGGTGCTCAGCGAGTTCCGGGATCGCCTGATTGCAGGATCGCTTGAACAGAGCCTGCTCGACACGATCTTGGAGCGTGCCGCGACCGCCGGGCTGCTTCGAGCCGGGGGTCGGCAGCGGACCGACTCCACCCACGTGCTCATGGCCATGCGCACCATGAATCGGCTGGAGCACGTGCATGAAACAGTGCGCGCCGCGCTCAACGCGCTGGCCGCCGCCCCCGACTGGCTGCTGGCTCAGGCCGAACCTGAATGGTTCGAGCGCTACGAGGCCCGCGTCGAGGACTATCGACTGCCCAAGAACAAGGCCGAGCGCATCCAGCTCGGCCACGAAATCGGCGCCGATGGGAGCGGCGTCCTGCACGCGGTTTACTCGCAGGCCGCTCCTGGGTGGCTGCGCGACATTCCCGCGGTGCAAACCCTGCGCCACGTATGGATCCAGCAGTACGTCACCATCGACGACCACCTGCGCTGGCGAACCCCTGACGAGCAGCCGCCAGGCACGATCCGCCAGATCTCGCCCTACGACAGCGACGCCCGAACCGGAACCAAGCGCGACTCCCACTGGGACGGCTACAAGGTGCACCGTACCGAGGCTTGCGATACCGACGCCCCTCATTTGATCACCAACGTGATCACCGCCCCATCGCCCGGCAGCGACTACGAGGCCACCAACCTGGTACAGGAGGCCCTGGCCGCGCGAACTGACGCCGGCAGTGCATCTGGCCGACAAGGGGTACATGAGCGCGCACAACCTCGCCCGCTCCGATCGCCGCGGCATCGAACTGCTGGGACCGATGATGCCCGACAACGCCTGGCAAAGCGCCGGGGGCAACGGCTTCGCCGTCAGCGACTTCACCATCGACTGGGACAACCGCGTCATGACCTGTCCCACCGGAGCCACCAGCTTGCCCTGGGCCAATGAAACCGATCAAGGCGGAACTCCGGTCATCCGGGTGCGCTTTTCGATGCGCGACTGCAAGGACTGCCCCAGCCGGGACCTGTGCACACGTGGAGCCAAAGGCCGACGCATCACCCTGCGCCCACAGGAGGAGCATGAAGCCCTGCAACGCGCACGCCAGAGGCAAAGCACCGACGAATGGCAGCAACGCTACGCCCACAGAGCAGGCGTGTAGGGCACCATCGCCCAAGGCGTCAAAGGCTTTGGCCTGCGGCGGTGCCGCTATCGCCGGACCGCCAAGACCCATCTCCAGCACATTCTTATCGCCGCGGCGATGAACCTCACCAGGCTCGACGCGTGGCTCACCGGAACGCCGCTGGCCCCGACCCGCACCTCGCGCTTCGCCGCCCTGCGCCCGGTGGCGTGAGAGGGTGTCTTTAATCCCGGCGATCTTGATTAGAGCGCAAGAGACCTGCACGCGAGCGGCCCTGCCGTGTCAGTAGCAGCGCATGTCCATCCAGGTGTCGTCGTACATGCCGTCCAGGTCGATGATCACTGAGTTTGTGACGGAGGTGTCATCCACGATGGGGGTGCCGGGTTCGTCGAACAGCGTGAAGGCCGCTACGTCGTAGTCGCCGAGGTCTCCGTCGGGGTCTTCGATTTTCGCCTGGCGGTAGTGGTTCAGCACCTCTTGGACGGGCCGCTCGGTGAAGAGCTCGAAGCGGATGGTGTACCAGCAGTCGCCGGAGTCGCCGCTCACCTCGATTTGTGGGTCGAAGTACCCGAAGTCTGTTCCGGATGGCAGCGGATACGCCTGGATGCGGCCCACCATGCGCGCCAGCCGGTGGTCATTGATCCACGCCGGCGCCATGACGATCGCCGCGAGCAGCAGGAACGGCACTAATAGCAAGGCCAGGCAGCCGCTTCGGCGAGCCATTCGTGAATGTCTGGACTTCTGCGGTGGTGCGGGTGCGGGCGGGTCCCGGGGGATCGACATGGATCACATGATCGCGTACCCGTTCCCCCTCGCGTAAAGTTACCGCCCAGTTCGGGGGATGGACTTAGGGATCAGAGACACTCTCTGATGAGCCCTGCTTGCCCGGCGTGCACCTCCTGACGCAGAAACGCCCCGTGATCACAGACGTGACCACGGGGCTGCTTCTGTTTGGCCTACTTCGCCAACGGTGTCCCTAGACGGGGCGGCGGGGGCCGCCCGAGGGGCGCAGCAGCCGCAGGGCCTTCTCCTTCTCGAAGTCCAGGGCCCTTCGGGGCACCTGGACGCGGCCGATCCGCACCCCGAAGTCGCGTACGGCGGCCGCCACCGCCGGCTCGGTCAGCACCCGCAGCGCGAACGCCAGTTCGGCCGGCGACACGTCGAACCGTTTCTCCAGCTCCACGCCCTGGGCCACGGCCGCCAGCTCGTCGGGGCCGAAGCGCCGGTGCGCCCCCTGCTCCCTGACCGGCGGCAGCAGCCCCAGGGCCTCCCGGTATCGGAGCATCCGCGGGGACATGCCGAGCCGTTTCGCCGCTTCCGTGATGCGCATTCTTACATTCTTACGTCAGTTTCGGCCTGCTCAAGATGCGACCCCCCGTGACCGGCGCCTAGACTCGTCGCAGACAACATCAGTGACGCGAGGGGAAACCCGATGGACTTCAAGGTCGCAGACCTTTCACTTGCCGACTTCGGCCGCAAGGAGATCCGGCTCGCCGAGCACGAGATGCCCGGCCTGATGGCGGTCCGCAAGGAATACGCGGCCTCCCAGCCCCTCCGCGGCGCGAAGATCATGGGCTCGCTCCACATGACCATCCAGACCGCCGTGCTCATCGAGACGCTGGTGGCGCTCGGGGCCGAGGTCCGCTGGGTGAGCTGCAACATCTTCTCCACGCAGGACCACGCCGCCGCCGCGGTGGTCGTCGGCCCCGACGGCACGCCCGAGGACCCGAAGGGCGTGCCGGTGTTCGCGTGGAAGGGCGAGACGCTGGAGGAATACTGGTGGTGCACCGAGCAGGCGCTCACCTGGCCTGACGGCGACGCCCCCAACATGATCCTCGACGACGGCGGCGACGCCACGCTGCTGGTCCACAAGGGCGCCGAGTACGAGAAGGCCGGCGCCGTGCCGCCCGCCACCGCCGACGACCCGGAGGAGTGGCACGTCATCGTCGACCTGCTCACCCGCACGGTCGGCGCCGACAAGCGGTGGACCAGGATCGCCGAGAGCATCAAGGGCGTCACCGAGGAGACCACGACCGGCGTGCACCGTCTCTACGAGATGCACAAGAACGGCCAGCTGCTCTTCCCGGCGATCAACGTCAACGACTCGGTCACCAAGTCGAAGTTCGACAACAAGTACGGCTGCCGCCACTCCGTGATCGACGGCCTCAACCGCGCCACCGACGTGCTGATCGGCGGCAAGGTGGCCGTGGTCTGCGGCTACGGCGACGTCGGCAAGGGCTGCGCCGACGCGCTGCGCGGCCAGGGCGCCCGCGTCATCGTGACCGAGATCGACCCGATCTGCGCGCTCCAGGCAGCCATGGACGGCTTCCAGGTGACCACGCTCGACGAGGTCGTCGGCATCGCCGACATCTTCGTCACCGCCACCGGCAACTTCAACATCATCACCGCCGACCACATGGCGCGGATGAAGCACCAGGCGATCGTCTCCAACATCGGCCACTTCGACAACGAGATCGACATGGCCGGGCTGGCCCGGACGGAGGGCATCACCAGGAACAACATCAAGCCGCAGGTCGACGAGTGGGTCTTCCCCGACGGCCACTCGATCATCGTGCTCGCCGAGGGCCGGCTGATGAACCTGGGCTGCGCCACCGGCCACCCCAGCTTCGTGATGTCCAACTCGTTCACCAACCAGGTGATCGCGCAGATCGAGCTGTTCACCAAGACGTCCGAGTACCCGATCGGGGTCTACACGCTGCCGAAGCACCTCGACGAGAAGGTCGCCCGGCTCCACCTCGACGCCCTGGGCGTCAAGCTGACCGAGCTGACCAAGGAGCAGGCCGCCTACATCGGCGTCCACGTCGAGGGCCCGTACAAGTCGGACCACTACCGCTACTGATCCGCTTCGTTCCAGGACGCTCCGGGAGGGGTTCTCGCCTCCCGGAGCTTTCCCATATCGGTGCTCCCGCGAAGGAGCACCCCGTCCCTCTTTTACGGCAGGCCAAGTCACCCGCACGCGCCGTAGCCCCTTGCCGTCTGTCCTGGCCGGTCGTGAGGGCTCGCGGGCCGGGCGCCGTGACGGAGCGTCTTCTTGGCCGCGTTCTTCGGTGAAGGCACTCATGGATCTCAGTGACAGCGGTGAGCGGCAGATCTCCTGGGCGGCGCGTTCGATGCCGGTGCTGACGGCGATCGGCGAGCGGTTCGCGCTCGAACGGCCGCTCGAGGGGCTGCGCATCGCGGCGTGCCTGCACGTCACCGCCGAGACGGCCGTGCTCATGGGGGCGCTGAAGGCGGGCGGGGCCGAGATCGCGCTGGCCGCCTCGAACCCCCTGTCGACGCAGGACGACGTGGCCGAGGCGCTGCGCGGCTACGGCATCGAGGTGCACGCCCGCGCCGGGGTCGACCGGGCCACCTACTACCGTCACATCCACCGGGCGCTCGACGTCGGGCCCCACCTGGTGCTGGACGACGGCTGCGACCTGGTGAACATCCTGCACACCGAGCGTACCGACCTGCTGGAAGGCGTCGGCGGCGGGTGCGAGGAGACGACCACCGGCATCATTCGGCTGCGGCAGATGGCCGCGGAGGGCGCGCTGCGGTTCCCCGTCGTGGCGGTGAACGACACCCGGACCAAGCGCATGTTCGACAACCGGTACGGCACCGGGCAGTCGACGCTCGACGGCATCATGCGGGCCACCAACACGCTGCTGGCCGGCCGCACGGTGGTCGTGGCCGGGTTCGGGTTCTGCGGGCGCGGGGTGGCCGAGCGGGCCAAGGGGTTCGGCGCCCGGGTGGTCGTCACCGAGATCGACGCGGTGAAGGCGCTCGACGCCACCCTCCAGGGCTACGAGGTGCGCCCGATGGCCCAGGCCGCCATGATCGGCGACCTGTTCGTCACCGTGACGGGCAACCGCGACGTGATCAGGGCCGAGCACCTGGCCGTCATGAAGGACGGCGCGATCCTCGCCAACGCCGGCCACTTCGACGTCGAGATCGACGTGCGGGCGCTGGACGAGCTGGCCCACGAGGTGCACCGGGGCGTGCGGCCCAACACCGACGAGTACGTCATGCCGGACGGTCGGCGGTTGTTGCTGCTGGCCGAGGGCCGCCTGGTCAACCTGACCGCCGCCGAAGGGCATCCGGCGGCCGTCATGGACATGTCGTTCTCCGCGCAGGCCCTCGCCGTGGCCTGGCTGGCCAGGGAGGCGGCGGGCCTCGCGCCGGGCGTGTACGACGTGCCGGAGGAGATCGACCACGAGGTGGCCCGGCTCAAGCTGGAGGCCGCCGGCATCGGCATCGACACCCTCACCGGTGACCAGGAGGCGTATCTCCACTCCTGGCGCGTGGGCTCCTAGCACCGCCTCAGGAGCGGAACTGCTCGGACGCGCGCGGCGGGCCGGCCAGAAGTCACCGGCGGGGAGCGGCGAGCAGCGGGGACAGGACCGACGGCAGGCCGTCGACGGTGGCGCCGGCGAACTGCGCCATCCTGCTCATGTACGCGTTGTTGGCCGCCGGGAAGTTCAGCGACGGCGTCGAGGCCGCGTCCAGCCGCGCCCGCTGGTCATCGGGCAGGAGGAGGTCCAGCGCGGTGAGGTTGACCTCCAGCTGGTCCATGCGCCGGGCCCCGATCAGCGTCGAGGCGATCTCCGCGCGGCCCTGGACCCAGGCGATGGCCACCGCCGCCGCGCTCACGCCCATGTCCGCGGCCACCTCGTTGAGCACGTCGATCACCCGGTAGTCCTCGGGACGAGGCGCGCCGACGAGCGCCGTACGGGTGGTGTCGACCTGCCCGCTCCGGTCGCTGCCGTACTTGCCGGACAGGAAACCGCTCCTGAGCGGCCCCCAGGCCGTGACGCCCATGCCCAGGGCGGCGGCCATGGGGAACAGCTCGCCTTCGGCCGTCCTCTCCAGCAGGGAGTACTCCACCTGGAGGGCGACGACCGGCGTCCACCCCCGGAACCGCGCGACGACGGCCGCCTCGGTGGTCGCCCACGCGGGCATGTCGGAGAAGCCGACGTAGCGGATCTTCCCGTCGCTCACCAGGTCGTCCAGGGCCCGCATCGTCTCCTCGACGGGGGTCACCGGGTCGAAGTTGTGCAGCCAGTAGATGTCGACGTGGTCGGTCCGCAGCCGGCGCAGCGAGTTCTCCAGCTGCCGCACGATGGCCTTGCGGCCGGGCCCGCCGCCGTTGGGGTCACCCGGGTACTGGTTCCAGAAGAACTTGGTGCCGAGCACCACGCGGTCGCGCGCCTCCGGCCGGCCGGCGAAATAGTCACCGATGATCTGCTCGGAGTGCCCGTTGGTGTAGATGTTGGCCGTGTCGATCGAGTTTCCGCCCCGGTCGAGGTAGGCGGCCAGCATGTTCTTCGACTCCTCCGGGGAGGCTCCCCAGCCGAGGTCCTCGCCGAAGGTCATCGTGCCCAGGGTGAAGGGGCTCACCCGCAGGCCGGAGCGGCCGAGGGTGACATAGGAATCAAGAGGCATCGCGGTGCTCCGCTTCGTCAGTGGCTTGCCTTGCGGTCATTCATCCGACCACGGGCAGGCGGCGTCCCCCTAGACCGATGTGCCTAGCCTCTTGCACGATCCGCTCAACTTCGCGTGGATCATGCTCTCGTTGCGCGGCGCGGCCGGAGGGTGCTTCACTGAGCGGCATGCAACCTCTGGTGGAGCTGCGCAGGCGGATCGCCGCGACGGCCCGGCGCAACGCGCCGCCGGCCACGGCGGACGGCCTGAGCGTGGTCTCCTCCGAGCGCGTCGCCGCGCCGCTGGTGGCCGTCGCGGAGCCGATGGTGGCCTTCGTCGTCCAGGGCGCGAAACGTTCCGTCCTGGGCGAACGCACCTTCGACTACCACGCGGGGCAGTACGTCGTCGTCAGCGTCGACCTGCCGCTGACCTCGCAGATCATCCACGCCTCCCCGGCCGAGCCCTTCCAGGCGGTCGGGATGGCGCTCGAACCCGCGATCATCGCGCAACTGCTCCTGGAGGCCGCCACCCCGGCCGCCGCCTACGAAGGGCCCGCCGTCGCGGTCAGCGACGCCGACGAGGGCCTGCTCGAGGCGGTCGTGCGGCTCCTACGCCTGCTCGACGACCCGCGGGACCACCAGGTGCTCGGCCCCGGCGTGCGCCGCGAGATCCACTGGCGGCTCATGAACGGCCCGCAGGGCGCCATGGTCCGGCAGATCGGCTCGGCCGACAGCCGCATGAGCCTCGTCGCCCGCGCCGTCAAATGGCTCAGGCCGCGCTACAACCAGGTGATCCGCATGGAGGACCTGGCCGGCCATCTCGGGGTGAGCATCTCCTCACTCAACCGGCACTTCCGGGCGGTCACGGCGATGAGCCCGCTGCAGTACCAGAAACAGCTCCGGCTCCAGGCGGCGCGGATCGCGCTGATCGCGGCGCCGCATGACGTGGCGACGGTCGGATACAGCGTGGGGTACGACAGCCCCTCGCAGTTCAGCCGCGAATACCGGCGCATGTACGGGCTGCCGCCGGCCCAGGACGCGGCCCGGCTCCAGGTCGAGCTGGACCCGGGGCACGGCGTGCACGGCGTGCCGACATAGGTCAGAGCTCGGTCTGGAGCTCCTGCATGCGGCGGATCTCGGCCGTCTGGGTGACGTTGACGTCGTTGGCGAGCTCTTCGACCCGGATGTGCGTGCCGCTCATCAGGACCTGCTCGGACATCTTGATCGCGCCCAGGTGGTGGTTGATCATGAGCTCCAGGAACATCCGGTCGAAGTCCTTGCCCGTGGCCGCCTTGAGCGCCTCCAGCTGCTCGGGCGTGGCCATCCCCGGCATGCCCTCGTGCGCCGCGTGGTGCTCGGGCACCTGCTGACCCTGCTCGCGCAGCCAGGTCGTCATGAACTGGATCTCCGGCCCCTGGGCGGCCTGGATCCGGTCGGCCAGGCTCTTGAGCTTGGCCGACTCCGCCCGGTTGGGGGCGAGCAGCGCCATGTCGAGGGCCTGCCGGTGGTGGACGATCATGTCCTGGACGTACGTGATGTCGGCCGCGTTGGCGGTCGGCGAGGGCACGGCCGTCGCGGCCTCGCCGGGCGCCAGCGTCCTGGCCTCTTCGCCCGGGCGTCCGGGGGCGATCACGGGCGCGGTCGAGTCGGCCCGGGGTGTCTGCGGCGTCGCGCTGGAGCTGCAACCGGAGAGGGCAACGACCGTGCCCACGATGACGACGAGCGCGGCGCGCACTCAACCTCCCTGCTGACTCGGTGGAGAATGCGAACTTTAGGGGAAGAACGGGACAATTGAAAGGGAGCGAACAGGAACAAAAATTGACAGGTTGGACGCTGGCCTCTGAACGCGATGGAGGTAAGGATTGCGTAGATTTATGCCCCCTTTATCGGAGGTCCCGAGTGTTCACCCCCCGAAGAGCCGCCGTTCTGGTCGCGGCTCTGCTCGCCTTCGCCGGCTCCACCGTGCCGGTCGCGCAGGCGGCGGACATCCCGGCTCCCGGCGAGATCGTCATGAGCCCGAACATCACCCATGTCACCAACGTGCCGAAGCCCGAGCCGCTGGCTGACATCAATACCGACATCGCGTTCCAGGGCGACTACGCCTACGTGGGCAACTACTACGGGTTCTCGATTTACGACATCAAGCACCCGAAGAAAACCTCCCTGGTCAGCTCGGTCGTCTGCCCCGGTGGCCAGATGGACGTCAGCGTCTACGGCAACCTGCTGTTCGGCTCCGTCGACTCCTCGCGCAACGACGACTCCTGCAGCAGCACGTCGCAGACCGCCGCCGACAAGAACTCCTGGGAGGGCATGCGGATCTTCGACATCTCCGACAAGGCCAACCCCAGGTACATCAAGTCGGTCGAGACGAACTGCGGCTCGCACACCCACACGCTGGTGCCCGACTCCAGCGGCGAGAACGTCTACATCTACGTCTCGTCCTACTCGCCGTCGGCGAACTTCCCCGACTGCCAGCCGCCGCACGACCTGATCTCGATCATCAAGGTGCCGGTGGCCGACCCGACGGCGGCCTCGGTCGTCGCCACGCCGAACCTCTTCCCGGACGGCGGCTTCCCGGGCGTGCCCGGGTCGTACCCGAACGGCAAGTCGGCGACGACCGGCTGCCACGACATCACCTCCTACCCGGAGAAGGGCATCGCGGCCGGCGCGTGCATGGGTGAGGGCATCCTGCTCGACATCCGCGACCCCGAGCAGCCCAAGGTCACCGCGACCGTCCGCGACGAGGTGAACTTCGCCTTCTGGCACTCCGCCACGTTCAACAACGACGGCACGAAGGTGATCTTCACCGACGAGCTCGGCGGCGGCACCCGGGCCACCTGCAACGAGGCCATCGGTCCGGACAAGGGCGCCAACGCCTACTACGACATCGTCGACGGCCAGATGGTCTTCAAGAGCTACTTCAAGATCGACCGCCACCAGGACGACACCGAGAACTGCGTCGCCCACAACGGCTCGCTGATCCCGGTCAAGGGCAAGGACATCATGGTCCAGGCCTGGTACCAGGGCGGCATCTCGATCGTCGACTTCACCGACTCGGCCAACCCGCGGGAGATCGCCTACTTCGAGCGCGGCCCGGACAACACCGCGCCCGCGCTGAGCGGCGGCTTCTGGTCGGCCTACTACTACAACGGCTACATCTACGGCTCCGACTTCAACCTGGGCCTCGATGTGCTGAAGATCAACGACCCCCGTACGAACCAGGCGAACAGCGTGAAGATGGACATCCTCAACACGCAGACGCAGGGCTCGTACCGCGAACCCGGTCGCTGACCACCCCCGCGCGGTGAGGGCCGTGACCCGGTCCTCACCGCGTTCGTTCTCCGACAGTCCAACCGTGATCAAGGAGGATCCCGAGTGTCCCTCACTCGTCGTGCCGTCGCGGTCGCGGCGGCAGCCGCCGCCGCGTTAGCGCTGGTGGGAATGCCGGCGCAGGCCGCCGACATCCCGCCCGCCGACACCGTGGTCACCAGCCCCAACGTGACCCACGTGCAGAACGTGCCCAAGCCGGCCTCGATCGCCGCCACGATCAACACGGACATCGCCTTCCAGGGCGACTACGCCTACGTCGGCAACTACGGCGGCTTCTCGATCTACGACATCAAGAACCCGAAGAAGACGAAGGTCGTCAGCTCCGTCGTCTGCCCGGGCGCCCAGATGGACGTCAGCGTCTACGGCAACCTGCTGTTCGGCGCCGTCGACGCCTCCCGCAGCGACGACTCCTGCAACAGCGGCACCCTGCCGGCCAGCAACAAGGCCGCCTGGGAGGGCGTCCGCATCTTCGACATCTCCGACAAGGCGAATCCGAAGTACATCAAGTCGGTCGAGACGAACTGCGGCTCCCACACCCTGACCGTCGTGCCGGGCAAGGGCCGCGACGCCCGGCAGAACGTCTACGTCTACGTCTCCTCGTACTCGCCGTCGGCGAACTTCCCCGACTGCCTGCCGCCGCACGACAAGATCTCGGTCATCAAGGTGCCGCTGAAGAACCCGGCCACCGCGCACGTCGCGGCCACGCCGGTCGTCTTCCCCGACGGCGGCAACGAGACCCAGCCCGGCCTGCTCCTGCCGACCAGCGGCTGCCACGACATCACCGTCTACGCCGAGAAGGACATCGCGGCCGGCGCGTGCATGGGTGACGGCGTGCTGTTCGACATCTCCGACCGGATGAACCCGGTCGTCACGGCGCGGACCACGGACCCGAACTTCGCGTTCTGGCACTCCGCCACGTTCAACAACGACGCCACCAAGGTCGTCTTCACCGACGAGCTCGGCGGCGGCGGCGCGGCCACCTGCAACGAGACGGTCGGGCCGAACCGCGGCGCGGACGCCATCTACGACATCGTGGACGGCGAGCTCGTGTTCAAGAGCTACTTCAAGATCCCGCGGCACCAGGCCGACACCGAGAACTGCGTCGCCCACAACGGCTCGCTGATCCCGGTCAAGGGCAAGGACATCATGGTCCAGGCCTGGTACATGGGCGGCCTGTCGGTCTGGGACTTCACCGACTCGGCCAACCCGCGGGAGATCGGCTACTTCGAGCGCGGCCCGCGTTCGGACGGCTCCGGCGGCGGCATCTGGTCGGCGTACTACTACAACGGCTACATCTACGCGGCCGACTTCAACGAAGGCTTCGACATCGTTCAGATCAAGGACCGGCTGACGGACGGCGCCAAGGGCGTCCGCCTGGACCACCTGAACGTGCAGACGCAGGAGTCGTACGGCCGAGGCCGTCACTGATCCCTCCGCGTCAGCGAGGCGGTGCGAACCCGCCCGGAGTCGCCTGCGGCGGCTCCGGCGGGGGATAGGGGCCCTGCTGCGGCTGCTGCCGCGGCAGGGCCTCCTGCGTGTACGGCTGAGGCTCGTTGTACGGGCCGGGCTGCGTGTACGGGCCCGGCCGGGACGAGGGGCCGGGC
>NZ_POUD01000135.1 GCF_003236395.1 Nonomuraea aridisoli
GCGGTGGTCGGCGGCGCGGGGTCGGCTTCGGGCGGGCGGACGGTGGTGGTCGGCGGCGCCGGCCCCGGCTCGGGCGAGCGCACCGGCGCAGGCGGCGGCGCCTCCGTGTACGAGGCCGCCGGGCGCTCCGCGCCGCGCTTCCTGGTCAGCCGCTCCGGCATCGACCGGGCCAGCGCCAGCAGGTCCACCCCGCGGGAGTGGGCGGCCAGCAGCGACACGGCCAGGAGCACCCCGACCGCCAGCGTCGCCGTGTCGATCCACACCGTCATCAGGTTGATCGCCAACCCGAACCCCAGCACCGCCGTCAGCAGTGCCATCACGGTCTCGGCGTCGAAGTCGCGCCGCGTCCAGTGCTCGATGAAGCCGGGCCGGCCGTTCGGCTCCTTCATGAGCAGGAACGCCGCCAGGTAGAGGAACAGCCCGATGCCGGACCCGAGCAGCAGCAGCACGAAACCGACCCGGAACACCACGGGGTCGATGCCGGTGTGACGCCCGAGCCCCGCGCAGACGCCCATGAGGAAGCGCCCTTCGCTGCTGCGCCGCAGCTCACGGGGGCCGGCCGAGGGCGGTCTGGGCGGAGCTTCTGTCATGGAACCATCCTGGACCCGACCGGCGGGTGCCCGCATCGGGGAGATCCCTGAGCCGCCCCGGGGGTCGCTCCCTGATGCCCATGACGCCCGGACATGTGACGATGGCGATGTTATGGCTGACCAGAGGACTCTCGCCGAGCAGAGCGGCGACACGCCCTACCGCCGGATGACGCGCCCCATGGAGGGCCGCCTGCTCGGCGGTGTCGCCCAGGGGCTCGCCGCGCAGCTCAAGCTCGACCCCGTGGTGGTCAGGCTGACGTTCGTGCTGCTCAGCGTGGTCGGCGGCGCCCCCGGCATGGTGGCGTACGCGGTGTTGTGGATGGTGACGCCGCGGCAGGCGCCCGAGCGGGTGGAGCCGCAGCGTGACTGGAGCCAGCTGGCCGCGTTCACCGCGATCGGGGTGGCGCTGTTCGCGTTCGGCTGGCTGACCGGGGCCTCCCAGGGAGGCATCGGCATGTTGCCGTTCGCGGTGGGCGGGATCGGCGCGCTGATCCTGTGGCAGCAGGCCGACCCCGAACGCCGCCGCACCTGGATGACCGGCGCGGCGGCCAGCATCAGGAAGAACCGCGTGCGCACGCTGCTCGGTGTCGCGCTCGTCGTGGTGGGGGCGGTCGGCTTCCTGTACTCCCAGGGCGAGCTGGCCCAGGCCAGGCCCGGCCTGCTGTTCACCATCGTGGTGGTCGGCGGCCTGGCCGTCATCGCCACCCCCTGGCTGGCCGGCCTGTGGAAGGAGCTGCAGCTGGAACGGCGCGAGCGCATCCGGCAGGAGGAGCGCGCCGAGGTGGCGGCCATGGTGCACGACTCGGTGCTGCACACGCTCACCCTGATCCAGCGCGTCGCCCACGACCCGCGTGAGGTCTCCCGCCTGGCCCGTTCGCAGGAGCGGGAGCTGCGCAACTGGCTCTACCAGCCGGCCCAGGACGCCGACGCCACCCTCGCCGCCGCCGTACGCCGGATCGCCGCCGAGGAGGAGGACGCGCACGGCGTGCCCATCGAGGTGGTCTGCGTCGGCGACATCGCCCTCGACCAGCAGGGCAGGCTGGGCGCCATGCTGAAGGCCGCGCGGCAGGCGATGGTCAACGCCGCCAAGTACTCCGGGAGCCCGTCCATCTCCGTGTACGCCGAAGTCGAGGGTGAAGAGGTCACGATTTTCGTGAAGGATCGGGGGAAGGGCTTCGACCTCGAGGCGGTGCCGCTCGACCGGATGGGCATCAGGGAGTCCATCATCGGGAGAATGGAACGCCACGGAGGCTCGGCCCGCGTCCGTACCGAGCCCGGCGAGGGCACGGAAGTGATGTTGACGATGAAGGTGGAGAAGGCATGACGCGCGTACTGATCGTCGATGACCATCGGTTGTTCCGATCCGGTGTGCGCGCCGAGCTGGGCGACTCGATCGAGGTGGTGGGCGAGGCGGAGGACGTCGAGTCGGCGGTCAAGGCCATCGCCGAGCACCAGCCCGAGGTGGTGCTGCTCGACGTGCACATGCCCGGGGGCGGCGGCCAGGAGGTGCTGCGCCGGGTGCTGGGCTCGGGCTCACAGGTGCGGTTCCTGGCGCTGTCGGTCTCCGACGCCGCTGAGGACGTCATCGGCGTCATCAGGGGCGGTGCCCGCGGCTACGTCACCAAGAACATCAGCGGCAAGGAGCTGACCGACGCCATCCGCCGGGTGGCCGAGGGCGACGCGGTGTTCTCGCCGCGGCTGGCCGGGTTCGTGCTGGACGCGTTCGCCTCCTCCGAGGCGCCGTCGATCGACCCGGAGCTCGACTCCCTGACGCAGCGGGAGCGGGAGGTGCTGCGGCTGATCGCGCGCGGGTACGCGTACAAGGAGATCGCCAAGGAGCTGTTCATCTCGGTCAAGACCGTGGAGACGCACGTGTCGTCGGTGTTGCGCAAGCTCCAGCTCTCCAATCGTCACGAACTGTCCCGTTGGGCCACCGCGCGACGCCTCGTGTGATCCAGCTGTTACGGGATGGTTATCGGCTGTGTGACGACGAAACGGATCAGTCACGTGTCTCAAGAGAAGGAATGCCACAGCTGATCCAGGAGTAGTCCACTGTGAAGCGCGTCCCCCCGATGCTGCCCGCCCTGCTCGCGCTCTTCACCGTCACGGCCTGCGCGGCCGAGAGCGTCCCGGCCCCCGTCCCCGCCGTACCCGCAGCCGCCACCGCCGCGCCGGTCGCGCCGACGCCGTCGGCCACGGCGGACGCGCCCGTCGCCGCCGCGAAGGCCGCCGCGCCGGTGCGGAAGATCAAGCTCCGCATCGCCGACATCACCCCGATGGGGGAGAAGGTGGAGAAGGTCGGCGTCGGCTTCCCGATCATCGTCACGTTCGACCGTGACGTGAAGGACAGGCACAAGGCCGACGTCGAGGCGCTGCTGGAGGTGCAGGCCGACAAGCCGGTGGAGGGGGCCTGGCGCTGGGTGTCGGACCGCAAGGTCATCTACCGGACGAAGACGTACTGGAAGCCGCACCAGAAGGTGCTCTTCACCGCCCGGTTGTCCGAACTGCCCGGCAACACCGGCGCCAAGGACGTCACCCGCCGCTTCGCCGTGGGCACGTCCAACGTCTCGGTGGTCGACACCCGCAAGCACGTGATGAAGGTCTACCGCGACGGCAAGCTCGCCAGGAAGATCCCGATCAGCGCCGGCAGCGGCGGCCTCGTCAGGAACGGCGTGGACGTCTACCTCACCACCAGCGGCGTGCACCTGACGATGGGCAAGAAGGCCGTCGAGACCATGACGTCGTCCTGGATGGGCGTGACGGACCCGAAGGACCCGCTCTACTACAAGCTGGAGATCCCGTGGGCGGTCCGCATCTCCGACAGCGGCGAGTACGTCCACCAGAGCGCCGGCGACTACCACTTCCTCGGCCGCTCCAACCAGAGCCACGGCTGCGTCCGCGCCACCCCGGCCGGCGCCAAGTGGTTCTACACCATCTCCCAGCGCGGCGACGTGGTGAAGATCACCGGCACCAAGCGCAAGCTGGAGTGGAACAACGGCTGGAGCTACTGGCAGCTGAACTGGACCCAGTGGAAGAAGGGCAGCGCCCTGTAACGGCCCTCAGACGTCACGCTCCGCCTGCGGGGTCTCGAAGTGGGTCAGCCAGGTGGCGAGCAGGGCTTCCAGGCGAGCGGCGTCTTCGGGGGGCAGGAGCTCGACCAGACGGCGTTCGTTGCGGACGTGGTCGGTGAACGCCTGGTCGATCAGCTCGCGGCCGGCCTCGGTCAGGGCGACGACCCGGCCGCGGCCGTCGGTGCTGCTGCGGCGGCGGGTGACCAGGCCGTTGCGTTCCAGGCGGTCGATGCGCTTGGTCATCGCGCCCGTCGTGACCATGGTGAAGGCGGCCAGCTCTCCGGGGGCGCGTTCGAAGGGCTCGCCGGCCCGCCGGAGGGCGGCGAGGACGTCGAACTCGCCCTCCTGGAGCCCGTAGCGCCGGTAGACGAGGA
The DNA here is from genome assembly GCF_003236395.1 of Nonomuraea aridisoli. Lineage (GTDB taxonomy): Bacteria > Actinomycetota > Actinomycetes > Streptosporangiales > Streptosporangiaceae > Nonomuraea > Nonomuraea aridisoli. Next base: position 4,036 of record NZ_POUD01000135.1, read on the forward strand.
GAAGTTGCTCGGTCAGATGGCCGGCGAGGCGGTGCAGGCGGCCGATCACGCCCAGCGGGCTGACGTCGAGGTCGGGCCGTTCGCGGGCCCAGGCCTGCTGGATGCGGGCGACATGGTCGATGGAGCTCACGGGCTCCACTGTAGCTTCCTTGGAAGCTATAGTCCCTTCCATGGAAGCTAATTTCCGGTGGGTGGTCGTCACCGCGATCGCGCCCGTGGCGTGGGGGACGACGTACTTCGTCACCCACCGGTTCCTGCCGGTCGACTATCCGCTGTACGGCGCCGCCATCCGGGCCCTGCCCGCCGGTCTGTTGCTCCTGCTCGCCTGTCGTGCGCTGCCGCGCGGGTCGTGGTGGTGGAAGTCGCTGGTGCTCGGCACGCTCAACATGAGCGCGTTCTTCGCGCTGGTCTACCTGGCCGCGCAGGTCCTGCCGACGAGCATCGCCTCGACGATCATGGCGACCTCGCCGGTCGCCATGATGCTGATCGCCTGGGCGACGCTGTCCGAACGCCCGCGCGTCGCCCACCTCGCCGGGGCCGCCATCGGGATCGCCGGCGTCTGCCTCATGCTGCTGGACGGCGCCGTCGCCGTCGACTTCTCCGGCGTGCTCGCCTCCGTCGCGGCCATGGTGATGTCGTCGCTCGGGTACGTGCTGGCGAAGAAGTGGAGCACGGGTGTCGACGTGCTCTCGCTGACCTCGTGGCAACTGGTCGCCGGGGGAGCGGCGCTGGTGCCGGTCGCCGCCGTGGTGGAGGGCCCGCCGCCCGCCCTGGACATTCCCGCGCTGCTCGCCTTCGGGTACGTCACGGTCGTGGCGACCGCGCTCGCCTTCGCCGCGTGGTTCGCCGGTCTGCGCCACCTGAGCGCCGGCACCGTCGGGCTCGTCGGCCTGCTCAACCCGATGACGGGCGTGCTGCTCGGCGCCGGTATCGCCGGCGAGACGCTCGCGCCCCACCAGATCTGCGGGCTCGCGCTCGTGTTCCTCGGCATCCTCCTCGGCCGGCCGGCGGCGGCGCGCCTCGTCGCGGTCCTCCGGTCCGCCCGTGCCGGGCGGGACCCCGACGCGGCGGACCTGAGCCCAGGGCGCACCGGAGGCTGACCAAGACGGTCGTTTGTCACGGACGAATGTTCGTTCTACGTTGAGGTGCCATGGCTCGCATGCCCAAGGAGCACCTCGAAGCACGTCGCAGGCAGATCCTGGACGCGGCCCGCCGCTGCTTCGTCCGCAACGGCTTCCACGCCACGTCCATGCAGGACGTGCTCGCCGAGGCCGGGTTGTCGGCCGGCGCCGTCTATCGCTACTTCAAGGGCAAGGACGACATCATCGCGGCGATCGCCGCGGAGTCCCTCGGCGAGGTCGCGGCGGCGTTCCGGGTGGACGACGCCGAGCGGCCGCCCGGGCTCGACGACATCGTCGACCTGCTGCTGAGGGTGGACCGCCCGCCACTGGCCGCCTCCGAGGAGTCGGCCCGGCTGCTGATCCAGGTCTGGTCGGAGGCGCTGCGCTCGCCCTCGCTCTCCGAGAAGCTGCACGAGGTCATGGAGGAGGCGCGCGTGGTGGTCGGCGACCTGGTGAGAGCGCATCAACGGCGCGGGCTGCTGCCCGCGGACGTGCCCGTCGAGGAGGTGGCCGGGGTGCTCGTCGCCGTCGTGCACGGATTCCTGGTGCAGCGCGCGGTCTACGGCGGCCGAGCCGATACGGCGGGGTTCCGTGACGGCCTGCGGGCGCTGATGTCGGCCAAGCGGTAAAGCGAATGTTCGTTCTTGACTGAGGCCGGGACACGAGCTTCTCTTGAAAGAACGAACGTTCGCTTTTGGTAGCCGCGCCCTTGCCGCCGCCGACCCGGCGCATCGGCCATCGACGAAGAGGAGCAGGACCCGTGATTCACCGACCCGGTGCCCCCGGCCACCTATCCGGAATCGGCGCGACCGCCCTGGGCGTCGCCGTGCTGCGCGCCCTGGAGAGCCGCCGCCCCGACCGGCTCTTCGACGACCCCTACGCGCAGTGGTTCCTCGACGCCTCCGCCCGGCCTGCCGGCCTCGCGGAGAGTTTTCTGCGCACGATGAGCGAGCAGGTCGCCGTGCGCACCCGGTTCCTCGACGACGCGCTGCTGGCCGCCACACGGGGCGAGCACGCCGGGCCCGTGGCCACGTGCGACCAGGTCGTCCTCCTGGGCTGCGGCATGGACGCCCGCGCGTACCGGCTGTCGTGGCCCGCGGGCACCACCGTCCACGAGCTCGACCTCCCGGACGTGCTGGCCTTCAAGGGCGCGGTTCTCGCCGCGCACGGCGCGACCCCCGCGTGCCGCCGCGTCGAGGTGGCCGCCGACCTGCGCGAGGACTGGCCGCGGGCGCTGACGCAGGCGGGCTTCGACCCGCACCGGCCCGCCGCCTGGCTGGCCGAGGGGCTTCTCTACGCCCTGCCGCCCGAGGCGGCCGACCTCCTTCTCGACCGCGTCACCGGTTTGTCGGCGCCGGGCAGTGTCCTGGCCGTGGAGCACATGGAGGACTCTCCCCTGCTCCGCTCCGCCCGCGCCGACGTCTCACGCGAGCTCGTCGACCTGTGGCAGGGCGGTCCGGCCGAACCGCTCGGGGAGTGGCTGACGAAGCGGGGATGGATCGCCACGGTGCGGGACCTGACGGAGGTGCTGGCCGAACACGGGCGAACGGCACCACCCGCGTTCGATCCTGCCCAGCCGGGGTCGGGCCGCGGCCGCCTCGCCACAGCGCTTCTCCGCGCGACCTCTCAGAGCTTTTCGAGAGGGGCGTAGGCCAGGAGGAGGGTCTTCTCGCCGCCGGTGCCGAAGTCGATCTTGACCTTGGTCTTCTCCGCGACCCCGTCGACCGACACCACCGTGCCGAGCCCGAACGCGTCGTGCGTCACCCGGTCGCCCGGCGCCAGCGAGGGCACCGTGCGGCCGCCGCTCTTGGCGGGCGCCGGCCGCGCGGCCGGCTCGCGGCGGGTGGCCGCGCTCCACGCCGACTTCTCCGGATCCGTACGCCAGTCGACCAGCTGCGCCGGCACCTCGTTGACGAACCGCGAGGCCGGGTTGAACGACGGCGCCCCCCACGAGCTGCGCACGGCCGCCCGCGTGAGGTAGAGCCGCTGCCGCGCCCGCGTGATGCCGACGTAGGCCAGCCGCCGCTCCTCCTCCAGTTCCTTGGGCTCGCCGAGCGAGCGGACGTGCGGGAAGACGCCGTCCTCCATGGCGGTCAGGAACACGACGGGGAACTCCAGCCCCTTGGCCGTGTGGAGGGTCATCAGGGTGACCACCCCCTGCCCGCCGTCGGCGTCGGGGATCTGGTCGGCGTCGGCCACCAGCGACACCTGCTCCAGGAACTCCACCAGCGTGCCCTCCGGGTTGGCCTCCTCGAACTCGGAGGCGACCGAGATGAGCTCGTTGAGGTTTTCCAGGCGCGACTCGTCCTGCGGGTCTTCGGACGCCTCCAGCTCGGCGCGGTAGCCGGTGGCCACCAGGATCTCCTCGGCCAGCGTCGACGGCGGCACGCCCTCGGCCTTGGCGATCAGCTCCTCGATCATCGCGACGAACTCGCGGATCGCGTTGAGCGAGCGCGTGGCCATGCCGTACGCCTCGTCGGCGCGCTGCAGGGCCTCCCAGTACGTGATGCGCTCGCGGGACGACAGCGCCTCGACCATGGCCTCGGCCCGCTCGCCGATGCCGCGCTTGGGCACGTTGAGGATGCGCCGCAGCGACACCACGTCGGCCGGGTTGGCGATCACGCGCAGGTAGGCCAGCAGGTCCTTGACCTCTTTGCGCTCGTAGAAGCGCACGCCGCCGACCACCTTGTACGGCAGCCCGGTGCGGATGAAGATCTCCTCGAACACGCGGGAGGCCGCGTTGGTGCGGTAGAAGACCGCGACGTCGCCGGGCCGCACGCCCTCCTCGTCGCTGAGCCGGTCGACCTCCTGCGCGACGAACATGGCCTCGTCGTGCTCGTTGTCGGCCACGTATCCGACGATCTTGGGGCCGTCGCCCTGGTCGGACCAGAGGTTCTTCGGCTTGCGCGACTCGTTGCGCGAGATCACCGCGTTGGCGGCGGCCAGGATGTTCTGGGTGGAGCGGTAGTTCTGCTCCAGCAGGATGGTGCGGGCGTCGGGGTAGTCTCGCTCGAACTCCAGGATGTTGCGGATCGTCGCGCCCCGGAAGGCGTAGATCGACTGGTCGGCGTCGCCCACCACGCACAGCTCGGACTGGTCGGCGCCCTCCCGCACCACGTCGCCGTCGGCCGTGCGCACCTCGGGATGCCCGACCAGCTCGCGGATCAGCACGTATTGGGCGTGGTTGGTGTCCTGGTACTCGTCGACCAGGACGTGCCGGAACCGCATGCGGTAGTGCGCGGCCACCTCGGGGAAGAGCTGGAACAACGTCACCGTGTTCATGATGATGTCGTCGAAGTCCATCGCGCCGGCCTCGGTCAGCTTGAGCTGGTAGGCCTTGTACGCCTGCGCGAGCGTCTTCTCCAGGTGGGAGCCGGCCTTGTCGAGCGCCGTCTCGTAGTCGACCAGCTCGTTCTTGAAGTTGCTGACCTGCGCCGAGAACGAGCGCGGCGGGTAGCGCTTCGGGTCGAGCTCCATCTCGCGGCAGACCATCGCCATGAGCCGCTGGGAGTCGGCCTGGTCGTAGATCGAGAAGCTGGACGGGAACCCCAGCCGCTTGGCCTCGCGCCGCAGGATGCGCATGCAGGCGCTGTGGAACGTCATCACCCACATGGCCTTGGAACGCGGCCCGACCAGCTTGTCGATGCGCTCCTTCATCTCCTTGGCGGCCTTGTTGGTGAACGTGATCGCCAGGATCTCGCCGGGATGCGCGCCGCGCTCGGCCAGCAGGTAGGCGATGCGGTGGGTGAGCACCCGCGTCTTCCCTGACCCGGCCCCCGCCACGATCAGCAGCGGACTGCCATGATGGAGCACGGCCTCACGCTGCTGAGGGTTGAGGCCGTCGAGCAAGGGGTGGTCAACAGAGACTTGGGTCGGCACCTACCTAGGTTAAGACGCCCCACCGACAAAGCGCGCCCGGAATGCCTTCGGGCGGCCGCCGGTTGTCCCCCCAGAAGGATGTTCCAGAAAGGGGAGCCATGCTGCCGGACAGCGAGATTCGCCGGGTGCTCGTCGTCACCGCCCACCCCGACGACGCCGACTTCGGATCGGCGGGCAGCGTGGCGCTGCTCGTCGACCGGGGCGTGGAGGTCACGTACCTGGTGGTCACGGACGGCGACGCGGGCGGCAACGAGCGGACCCTGGACAACGCCGGCATGGCGGAGCTGCGCAGGGCCGAGCAGCTGGCGGCGGGCAAGGCGGTGGGCGTCACCGACGTGCGGTTCCTCGGCTACCCCGACGGGCGGGTGGAGCCCTCGCTGGAGCTCCGGCGCGACATCGCCCGGGTGATCCGCCAGGTCCGGCCCGACCTGGTCATCGCCCAGCACCCGGAGCGCAACTACCGGTTCATCGCGCCCAGCCATCCCGACCACCGCGCGGTAGGAGGAGCGACCCTCGACGCGGTCTACCCGGACGCGCGCAACCCGTACGCGTTCCCCGAGCTGCTCCAGGAGGAGGGGCTGGAGGCGTGGACGGTGCGCGAGGTGTGGCTGACCGGCGGCTCCACCCCTGATCACTACGTGGACATCACCGACGCCGTGGACCGCAAGCTTGCGGCCCTGCAGGCGCACGTCAGCCAGGTCGCCCACGTCGAGGGCTTCGTGGAGTTCGTCAAGGGCCGCTTCGCCGCCTGGGCGGAGGAGGCCGGCTTCGGCGAGGGCCGCTACGCGGAGGGCTTCCAGGTGGTCTCCACGGCCTGAGCCCCATAGAGGGCGACATCGGGCACAACAAGCGACAAATGGTAAAAATACGTACTTTTGTGTGAGATTTCGGTTTACCTTCGGCGGATGGCCGGATCCAAAGCTGGATCCCGCCTACCTGAAGGGACAACGAAGATCTCATGCTGAGAAGGCATCTCACCGGCCGGCCCGCGCTCTGGGCCGCCGTCGTGCTGGCGCTGGGGGCGATCTTCTCCTCGCTCGCCGTCTCGCCCGCCTCGGCCGCCGACCCGACCGGCAGCATCACCGGGCTCGCGGGCAAATGTGTGGACGTCGCCGGCGCCAACAGCGCCAACGGCACCCCCGTGGTGCTGTACGACTGCAACGGCACCGACGCGCAGCGCTGGACCGTCGCCGGGGACGGCACTCTGCGGGCCCTCGGCAAGTGCCTCGACATCGTCGACTGGGGCACGGCCAACGGCTCGAAGGTGCAGCTCTGGGACTGCGCCGGGAGCACCAACCAGAAGTGGGTCGTGACCGCCGCCCACGACATCGTCAACCCCACGGCGAACAAGTGCCTGGACGTGACGGACAACAACCCGGCCAACGGCACCCGCCTGCAGCTCTGGGAGTGCGCCGGCACCGCCAACCAGAAGTGGAACGCGCCCACCGGGGGCGGCTCCGGGAGCGGCTTCGTGGTCAGCGAGGCGCAGTTCAACCAGATGTTCCCGAACCGGAACCCGTTCTACACCTACAACGGCCTGGTGGCCGCGCTCGGCGCCTACCCGGGCTTCGCCCGTACCGGCAGCGACACGGTGAAGAAGCAGGAGGCCGCGGCGTTCCTCGCGAACGTCAGCCACGAGACCGGCGGCCTGAAGTACGTGGTCGAGCTGAACACCGCCAACTACTCGCACTACTGCGACTGGGGCCAGTCGTTCGGCTGCCCGGCCGGCCAGTCGGCGTACTACGGCCGCGGCCCCATCCAGCTGAGCTGGAACTACAACTACAAGGCGGCGGGTGACGCGCTCGGCATCGACCTGCTGCACAACCCCTGGCTGGTGCAGAACGACGCGGCCGTGGCCTGGAAGACCGGCCTGTGGTTCTGGAACACGCAGAAGGGCGCGGGCTGGATGACGCCGCACGACGCCATGGTGAACGGCTCCGGCTTCGGCCAGACGATCCGCAGCATCAACGGCGCCCTGGAGTGCGACGGCAAGAACTCCGCCCAGGTGCAGAGCCGGGTGGCCTCCTACCAGTGGTTCACGCAGATCCTCGGGGTCTCCCCGGGCGGCAACCTGTACTGCTGATCAAGAAGTGCGGTGCGCGGCCTCGGGGGTCGCGCACCGCGCCGCGAGACGGGCGAAGAGGTAGCCGAGAGAGTTGGTGGCCAGGTGCAGCAGCACGGGGGCGAGCAGACCGTGGTGGCGGCGCAGCTCGCAGAACAACACCCCGGCCGCGGCCGTCGACACGACGCTGCCCGCCACCACCCGGGCGGTGTCGAGGTGGCCGGGGGTCTCGCCGGCCGCCAGCGTCCCGAGCGCGGGGTTGGCGCGGGCCATGTCGACGGCGGGCAGGATGTGCCAGAGCCCGAAGAGGCACGAGGACACGGCCGTCGCGGTCGCCGCGCCGTGACGGCGGCGCAGCATGGCGTACAGGGCACCTCTGAAACCGGCCTCCTCCAGCAGGACCGTGCCCAGCGGCACCTGGAGCAGGGCCTCCTCCAGCACGCGGGCGCGGCTGAGCGACAGGGCCCGCGCGTCGTGGAAGAGCGGCCTGGTGCGGGGCCAGGCGACGCCGGCGGTGTAGCCGGCGGCCACGACCGCGGCCAGCGCGCCGCCCACGACGGCGCCCCGGCGCCCGCGCTCGAACCCGATCTCCTGCCACGACGCCCCCGACCTGCGCGCCATCGCCACCAGGGCGGCGGTCGCGACCGTGGAGGTCAGCGGCCCGAGGCGGGGGGCGATCTTGTTGTTCATGATGTTGGCGGCGGTGAGGACGGCGATCGAGCGCAGCAGCACCCTTGCAGGCTACGTCGCCACCGGGATCTCAGGAGGCGGCCGGACGGCGCCAGCCCTCCGGGAAACGGCTGCGGCGGCGCTCCTGCGGGGTGAGGCCGCCCCAGATGCCCTCCGCCTCGCCGGCGCGCAGGGCGTAGTCACGGCACTCCCGCAGCACCTGGCAACCGGCGCAGACCGCCTTGGCCAGGGCCTCCTGCGCGGGGGTGGGGGCCGGCGGGAAGAAGAGGTCGGGGTCGCTGGACCTGCACGCCCCCCGGCGCAGCCAGCGGATCTCCTCCACATGCATGCGTCCACGGTAGAGCGAGACCATGATCGCTCACATCATCCTCTGGGTTGACCCGTCTCTACACCCAGGGGCGACCCTCAGCAGGCGTCCACTCCGCCCCGATATCCCTTGGCGAACGCCAGTTGCCGCTGCTCGGCCATCCCGTGGGCGTTCGGGTCGAACCAGTCGTCCGTCGGGTCGCCGGCCGCCGCCAGGCTGAGGAGCAGCTCCTCCTCGTCGCCCGCCTCGGCCGTCAGCACGCCCGAGCCGACGAGGGCCGACAGCGTGCCGCCCGCGTAGCAGTCGGCCTGGAGCTCGAGCTGGACGAAGTCGGGCCCTGAATCGCCCGCGTACGGGATGAAGGCCTCGATCGGCTGGTACGTCCGGCCGAGCCGCCGGAACTGCTGGGTCCAGAACTCCTCGCCCAGCGTGCGCGCCGTGCGCACGTCGTCCGCGAACGAGTCGGCGCCCGCGGTGTCCATGGAGGGGCGGGGGACGACGCCGCAGCCGGCGAGCACCAGGACGAGGGCGGCGACCAGGGCACGGATCACAGGGCGTCCCAGGTGTGGACGGGTTCGTTGGTGTGCATGCGTTCGACGTACTCGAGGGTCATGCCGCGCAGGGCCGTGTGGCGGTCGCCGCCGCGCGCGTGTACGCGTCCCACCTGCCAGGTCGCGCCCGTGCGGCCGGTCAGGCAGCGGCCCTCGATGATCGACAGCAGCCGTTCGGCGGCGGGACGGTCCACGCCCCACCTGTCCAGCCCCTCGTACGCCAGGGGCAGCAGCCGCCGCAGGATCAGCTCGGATGCCGGCACCTCGCCCATCCCCGGCCAGTACAGCCGCGCGTCCAGCCCGTCGCGGGCCGCCGCGGTGAGATTGTCCTCCGCCGTACGGAACGACATCCGGCTCCAGATCGGCCGCTCGTCGTACGGCAGCACGCGCATCAGCCCGTAGTAGAACGCGGCGTTGGCCGCGACGTCGGCCACGGAGGGGCCGGCCGGCAGGACCCGGTTCTCGACGCGCAGGTGCGGCACGCCGTCCACGACCGCGTACACCGGGCGGTTCCACCGGTAGATCGTGCCGTTGTGCAGGGTCAGCTCGTGCAGGCACGGGACGCGGCCCTGGTCGAGCTCGGCGCGCGGGTCCTCGTCCTCGCAGAGCGGCAGCAGGGCTGGGTAGTAGCGGACGTTCTCCTCGAACAGGTCGAAGACGCTGGTGATCCAGCGCTCCCCGAACCAGACCCGCGGCCGTACGCCCTGCGCCTTCAGCTCCGCCGGCCGCGTGTCCGTGGCCTGCTCGAACAGCGCGATCCTGGTCTCGCGCAGCAGTTCCCTGCCGAACAGGTACGGCGAGTTGGCGGCCACCGCGACCTGGGGCCCCGCGATGGCCTGGGCCGCGTTCCAGTGGGCGGCGAACTCCTCGGGGCCGACCTGGAGGTGGAGCTGCACGCTCGTGCACGCGGCCTCGGGCGCGACGCTGTCGGCGTGGGTGTCGAGGCGTTCGACGCCATCGATGCACAGGTGCAGGTCCTCGCCGCGGGCGGCGAAGATCTGCTCGTTGAGCAGCCGGTAGCGCGGGTTCGCCGAGAGCGTGCCCGCGCCGAGGTCCTGCTCGCGCAGCGTGGGCAGGATGCCGATCATGACCAGGTGGGCGCCCTGCGACCTGGCGCGCTCCTCGGCGTGGTTGAGCCGGGCCCTGACGTCGTCCTCCAGCCGTACGGCGCCGTCGCCGCGCAGGTCCTGCGGCTCGATGTTGATCTCGACGTTGAACTGCCCGAGCTCCGTCGCCCAGTCGGGGCGGGCGATCGCGTCCAGCACCTGTGCGTTGCGCATGGCCGGATCGCCGATCGCGTCCACGATGTTGAGCTCGATCTCCAGGCCGGCCAGCGGGTGGTCGAACGCGAAGCGGGACTCGCGCAACATCTGGGCGAGGACATCGAGGCATCGATGCACCTTTTCCCGATATTTCCGCCGATCGTCCCTGCTGAACGCGACCGCCGGCACGTCCTTGCCCATATCACGAAATGTCGCACGCCGCAGCCGCCGAGACCACCCCGCGAACGGAAACCGAACGCCCCCGTGGAACTCCCGATACCGGCCCCCGCGCGCACGCCCGGATCCGGCGCGGCCGGACGGGCCGATGGCTAGGGTGCCGGCATGCGCGTACTCATCACCGGCGGAGCGGGTTACATCGGCAGCACGGTCGCGTCCGCCTGTCTCGACGCGGGCATCGAACCCGTGATCCTCGACAGTCTCGTGACGGGGCGGCGGGAGTTCACCGAGGGCCGGGTGTTCTACGAAGGGGACATCAGCGACGGGCCACTCATCGACAAGATATTTACTGAATATCCGGATATCGAGGCAGTCGTCCATTGCGCGGCGCTCATCGTCGTCCCCGACTCCGTGGCCGACCCGATCGGCTACTACCGCGCGAACGTCGCCAAGAGCCTGGAGTTCGCCGACCACCTGCTGCGCAACGGCCGTACCCGCATGATCTTCAGCTCGTCCGCGTCGATCTACCGCGCCGGCGACGACCACACGGTGACCGAGGACTCCCCGCTCGACCCCCAGAGCCCGTACGCGCGCACGAAAGCGGTCTGCGAGGCCATGTTCGCCGACATCGCGGCGAGCCGGCCCATCAAGATCCTTTCACTGCGCTACTTCAACCCCGTCGGCGCCGACCCCGGCATGCGCACGGGCCTGCAGCTGCGTCGCCCCAGCCACGCCCTGGGCAAGATGATCGAGGCGTACGAGGAGGGCGTGCCCTTCCGGATCACCGGCACCGGCTACCCGACGCGCGACGGCACGGGCATCCGCGACTACGTCCACGTCTGGGACCTCGCCGCCGCCCACGTGGCCGCCCTGCGGCGCTTCGACGCGCTGGAGACCGACGTGATCAACCTCGGCACGGGCGCCGGCACCACCGTGCGCGAGCTGGCCGAGGCGTTCAACCGGGTCGCCGACCGCCCGATCGAGCTGGTGGAGGCCCCCGCGCGCCCCGGCGACACGGCCGGCGCCTACACCAGGAGCGACCGGGCGCACCGCCTGCTCGGCTGGCGCGCCCGGTTCTCCCTCGAGGACGGCATCAGGCATTCCCTGGAATGGGCGCGCCTGCGCGACACCCGCCTGTCTTGATCTTTCGGCACATGGTCCCGGTGGGCACCAGCGCGGAAGGCCGCCCCCGTACGGAAAAGGCCCTTCCCCGCCGATGCGGCGGGGAAGGGCCGGACGTCGCCCGTCAGCTCAGTCGGCGAGGCGGCTGAGCGGGATCTCCAGGCGCGGGATCTCGGTCTCGCCGTCGGCCATCTTGTCCGAGACCTCCGTCGAGGGCGCCTTGATCGAGACCTTGGAGCCCCAGCCGGAGTAGGTGGTGTCCACGCTCAGGGTGCCCTTCCCGGAGCCGAGCAGGGCGGACACCGGGTACGTCGACACCAGGCGGGTCGGCAGGCCGGCCGCGTTGACGGTGAGCCGCCAGGAGATCGCGGCCTTCGACTTGGCGGTGGGCGTGGAGGCCCACGACGACCGCAGCCAGGGAGAGGCCTTCCACAGGTTGCCCACGGTGATCTTGCCCGTGTAGCCGCTGCTCGTGGCCTTGGCGCCCTTGAGCAGGGTCTTCAGCGTGCCGATCTCCGCCGGGTTGATGGGCTGGCCGTAGATGCCCATGGTGCCGCCGGCCGGGCCGTTGGGAGCCTTGAACCACGTGTGGCCCTCGGGCAGCAGCAACGTCCACATGTTGCCCGACATGTACGACGTGGTGCCGACCCTGATCGTGCGCTCCGGCTTGGCCATGGCCCGCATGAGCTCGGAGAGCTCCTCATCCTCGCCCAGGATCTCCTCGATCTCGTCGAGATCCTTGGACGTGATGTTCAGCTTGCCGGTGATGTCGGAGGCGGCGATGCCCGACTTGCCGGCCTGCATGACTCCGGAGCGACGCGCGAAGACCTGGCGGTCGCCGTCGACGTCGAGCGTGGCGCGCTCGGTGAACTTCACACCCGTGCCGGGGCTCAGCTTCTTCTTGACCGCGACCACGGGGTCCTTGGGGGCGGCGGCCATGGCCGGGGTGGCGGTCGCCAGGGCGGCGGTCGTGACTAACGCCACGCCGGTCAGGATTCGCTTCATCGTTGCTTTGTTTCCTTTTGTTGAGTGAAAGAGCTGGTGTTTCTCGCCACAGCCCCACGCTTGCCGCGTCGGGCGATTACGGCATGCGGCCGAGCAGATTCAGAGAGCCATTGACAATCTTCCGCGTCAGGCTTTCGGCCGCCATGCGGCGCGGCCCCGCGGCTCGCGCCCCGGCGAGGTATCGCATGCGCAGCCCCCGTAGCGGGTTCGCGGGCACGGCATCGGAGCCGGCGGTCATAGACGACCGTCGACGACGCCGGAGCCGCGACAATTCGCTTCATGCGTTTCCTTCGCCAGAAAGGAGAGGGGTGCAAGCCTGCCGATCGAAGATCACGACCATATATCGACCGAGGGGGAGGATGGCGACTTATTTGTGCATTTTCCGTGCATGGGGGTCTTGAGAGGTGAGATCAGCGTCACAGAGCGGAAGAACCGCGACCCGATGACCTGGGCAGGTCAAGCTTCGGGCTAGGCTTCATTGGCGGAAACGCCCGGCACGCACGGGGTTGCCCGGGCCGTCGAACATCAGTCGGAACGGAAGAGGACGGACCCTCGTGGACCTGTTCGAACATCAGGCGAAGGAGCTCTTCGCCGACTACGGCATCCCGGTGCCACGCGGCATCGTCGCCCACAAGGTTGAGGAGGTGCGGGCGGCGGCGGAGCAGTTGACCGGCCGCGTCGTCGTCAAGGCCCAGGTCAAGACCGGCGGCCGGGGCAAGGCCGGCGGCGTGAAGGTGGCCGACGACGCCGCCGACGCCGTCGCCAAGGCCGAGGCCATCCTCGGCATGGACATCAAGGGCCACACGGTCCACAAGGTGCTCGTCGAGGAGGCCAGCGCGATCGCGGAGGAGTACTACTTCTCCTTCCTGCTCGACCGCGCGAACCGTACGTTCCTCGCCATCTGCTCGGCCTCGGGCGGCATGGACATCGAAGAGGTCGCCCACACCGCGCCGGAGAAGGTCGCCAAGGTGCCCGTCTCGGCGCTGAACGGCGTCGACCGCGCCAAGGCGCGTGAGATCGCGCAGGCCGGCGGCCTGCCGGAGAAGGCCCTCGACGGCGCCGCCGAGCTCATCGAGAAGCTCTGGTGCTGCTTCGTCGACGAGGACGCCACGCTGGTCGAGGTCAACCCCATGATCTTGTCGGCCGACGGCCAGGTGAAGGCCCTCGACGGCAAGGTCACCCTCGACGACAACGCCGGCTTCCGCCAGGCCGACCACGAGGCGCTGGCCGACAAGGCCGCCGAGGACCCCCTCGAGGCCAAGGCCAAGGAGAAGGACCTCAACTACGTCAAGCTCGACGGCAGCGTCGGCATCATCGGCAACGGCGCCGGCCTGGTCATGTCCACGCTCGACGTGGTCGCCTACGCCGGCGAGGAGTTCCCCGGCAAGCCGTCCCCCGCCAACTTCCTCGACATCGGCGGCGGCGCCTCCGCCGAGGTCATGGCCGCGGGCCTGGAGATCATCCTCTCCGACCCGAGCGTCAAGTCGATCTTCGTGAACGTCTTCGGCGGCATCACCGCCTGCGACGCCGTCGCCAACGGCATCGTCTCGGCGTTCAAGCTCCTGGAGAGCCGGGGCGAGGCGGTCAGCCACCCGCTGGTGGTGCGCCTCGACGGCAACAACGCCCAGCTCGGGCGGCAGATTCTGGCCGACGCCGCGCTCCCGCGCGTCGAGCTGGTGGACACGATGGACGAAGCGGCCAAGCGTGCCGCCGAGCTCGCTGCGGTAGGTGCGTGACCCATGGCCATCTGGTTGACGGAAAACAGCAAGATCATCGTTCAGGGCATGACGGGCGGTGAGGGCACCAAGCACACCCGCCGCATGCTCGCCTCCGGCGCCAAGGTCGTCGGCGGCGTCAACGCCCGCAAGGCCGGCACGACGCACGAGGGCCTGCCCGTGTTCGGCACGGTCAAGGAGGCGATGGAGAAGACCGGCGCCGACGTGTCGGTCGTCTTCGTGCCGCCGGCGTTCACCAAGGACGCGGTCAAGGAGGCCATCGACGCCGAGATCCCGCTCTGCGTCGTGATCACCGAGGGCGTGCCGGTGCACGACAGCACCGAGTTCTGGGCGTACGCGGTCGAGAAGGGCAACAAGACCCGCATCATCGGCCCCAACTGCCCCGGCATCGCCTCGCCCGGCGCCTCCAACGCCGGCATCATCCCCGCCGACATCACCACCGCCGGCCGCATCGGCCTGGTCTCGAAGTCCGGCACGCTGACCTACCAGCTGATGTACGAGCTGCGCGACTTCGGCTTCTCGACCGCGGTGGGCATCGGCGGCGACCCCGTCATCGGCACCACCCACATCGACGCGCTGCAGGCGTTCCAGGACGACCCCGGCACCGACGCGATCGTCATGATCGGTGAGATCGGCGGCGACGCCGAGGAGCGGGCGGCCGCCTACATCGAGCAGCACGTCACCAAGCCGGTCGTCGCCTACGTCGCGGGCTTCACCGCCCCCGAGGGCAAGACGATGGGCCACGCGGGCGCGATCGTGTCCGGCTCGGCCGGCACGGCGCAGGCCAAGAAGGAGGCCCTGGAGAAGGTCGGCGTCCGCGTCGGCAAGACCCCCTCCGAGACGGCCCGCCTCATGCGCGAGATCATGCAGGCTCGCTGAGCGTTTCCCCCGGAGAGCCCCGTGCGGTCCCCCGCGCGGGGCTTTTCCGCGCCAAAGTAAGCCCCGGGCGGCGCGTCAACCAAGCGTTGGTCGGGAAAGATTGACAAAATCGCCTACTGTGACGGCGATTTTCGACCAGTTGCGTACCGCCCCCCGATCGGTGCTCGGCAAGCTCCCCGGGGTTTCGAGCGACGACGACGATACGCGACGGCCGTTGCCGGTGTCGGGCATGCTCGCCGCCGCCGCCACACTCGGCCTCGGCCTGGCGGCGCTCACCACGCTCGCCCTGATCGGCTGGATCGCCGCGCCGAGCGGCGCGCTCGGCGCCGGGCTGCCCGGCGTCTTCCGTACGGCGGCGCAGTTGTGGCTGGCCGCCCACCACGCCGGGTTCGCGATCTCCGGCGGGCGCGTCGGCCTGCTGCCGCTCGGGCTCATGATCCTGCCCGCCCTGCTGCTCTACCGCGCGGCCCGATGGATGGCCCGCGACGCCGACCTGCGGCTGCGGCTGCCCGCCCGGCTGCCGAAGAACAGCCCGAAGGAGCAGGCCGGGGCGCGGCGCCGGGCGCAGCTCGTGCTGGTCGCCCAGGCCGGGGTGTCGCTGGCGGCCCCGTACTCCCTGCTGGCGGGCCTGATCGCCATCGTGGCCGAGAACGAGGTGACACAGCCGTTCATCGGCGAGGCGCTGCTCTACCACTTCACGCTGGCGTTCCTGGCGGGCTCGCTGGCCACGGCGCGGATGATCGGGCCCTGGCGGATCATGCTGCGGCTGCTGCCCGAGCGCGTGCGCGCGCTGACGGTCGGCACGGCGGTCGCCACGCTGGCGCTGCTGGTGGCCGGGCTCGTGCTGGTGCTGGTCGCGGTGGTGCTCAACTTCGGGCAGGTCAAGCAGCTGTCCGACGTGTTGTCGCCCGGGTTCGTGGGCGGGGTGCTGCTGATGTTGTTGCAGCTGCTCTACCTGCTCAACGTGGTCATCTGGGCCATGTCGTACATCGCGGGCCCGGGGTTCGCCATCGGCGCCGACACCCTGGTCGCGCCCACGGGCGTGCAGCTCGGCACGGTGCCCAGCCTGCCGCTGCTCGGGGCGCTGCCCGAGAGCGGCACGGTGTCGGTCTGGATGATGGCGGTGATCGCGCTGCCGTTCGCGGCCGGGGCGGTTGCGGGCGTCATCGTGGCCAGGATCGCGCCCTCACCGTCGTACGAGGCGGCGCCGCTGTGGGGGTTCCTGACCGGTGTCACGACCGGGCTGGTGGCCGGGGTGCTGGCCGCGCTGTCGGGCGGGCCCATCGGCGGCGCCCGGCTGGCCGCCGTCGGGCCCTCGCCCTGGGAGGTCGCGCTGTCGGTCGCGCTGGAGGTCGGGGTGGCCGCGGGCATCTCCGCCGGCGTGACGAACCTGCTGATCATCAACAAGCGCGCGCGGGTGCCCCTCGAGGCGGCGGCGGCACCCGTACGGAAGGCGGGCGCGGCGCTCGCCAAGGCGGCGAGCAAGGTCGGCCTCGCCGAGTCGGACCCGCGGCCGCTGCCCGGCCACTGGATGGACGCCACCGAGGCCGACACCCAGGAGATCCCGGTCATCCGCGACGACTGGCAGGACGAGCACGCCTCGGCCGAGGCGGAGACCCTGGCCCAGGCCAGGCCGCGGGTGGCCGGGCCCGAGCCGGTACGGCCGCCGCGCAAGGACATCGTGGACGAGTCGGACGACCGAGGCGGCCACGTGATCTACCTCGACCCGTACGCGTGGGACCGCGACTGAAGAGCCGCGGCTCGATTTTGGTACGCGTGGGACCGCGGCCGGGGGCTACCACCGGACCCGGTACACGTGGAACCGCGGCCAGGGGCTACGGCTGGACGGTGCCGAGCATCTCCAGCACGTCGGCGGGGAGCTTGCGCTCGGCCGAGTCGCGGAACTGGGTGAAGCACTCACCCTGCGACGACACCGTGCCGGCGCCCTTCATGCACTCCTGGTAGGCCGAGTATTCGTCCATGAGGTAGAGCTGCATGGCAGTGGCCCCGGCAGACAGGAGCAACGCGATCGACGAGACCGTGATGCCGCTCACCGCCGTGCCCAGGGGCTTGGCGGCTTCCTTCAGCAGGGGGATCGCCCGGATGCCGGTCATGAGCGCGAACAACGCCATGACGAGCCCCGCTAGCGGCAACATGAACGTCATCGCCAGCGCTGCGATGGACAACCAAATCGCTCGGCGGCCCGCGGACTCCGCGGGCTGCTGGCCTGCCGGCGCCTGCACCGGTGTCGACACCTGACCTCCTCTGCGTTGCCGGAAGGGGAACGGATACCCTGTGACCCCCACCCTGTTTTCTCTTGTGGAGAGTGCGCGTGTCTAAGGCTGGGCGGCTTGTCGTCCTCGTCTCCGGCTCTGGAACCAACCTACAGGCCCTTTTGGACGCTTCCGCCGATCCGTCGTACGGCGCTCGCGTGGTCGCCGTCGGCGCGGACAGGGAGGGAATCGAGGGTCTGGCCAGGGCTGCCAGGGCAAACATCCCGACTTTTGTTGAAAAATTGGGGGATTATGCGACGCGGGCGGAATGGGATGAAGCTCTTGCCTCCCGTATCGCCGCGTACGACCCCGATCTCGTCGTGTCCGCGGGATTCATGAAAATCCTCGGCAAACCCACGCTCGACGCCTTTCCCGTCCTGAACACCCATCCGGCGTTGCTGCCGTCGTTCCCCGGCGCCCACGGCGTACGCGACGCGCTCGCCCATGGGGTCAAGGTGACCGGCTGCACGGTGATGCTGGCCGACGAGGGCGTCGACACCGGGCCGATCGTGGCCCAGGAGGCGGTGCCCGTGCTTCCGGACGACGACGAGGCGGTCCTGCACGAGCGCATCAAGACGGTCGAACGCCGCCTGCTCGTCGACATCGTCGGCCGGATGGCCCGTGAGGGCTGGACGGTCAGCGGACGTACGGTCCGCATCGGCAACGATTCAGGAGGGGAATCCACGTGACTCGCATCGCCATCCGGCGCGCGCTGATCGCTGTATACGACAAGTCCGGGCTCGAGGAGCTGGCCAGGGCCCTCGACGGCGCCGGAGTGGAGATCGTCTCGACCGGCGGGACGGCCGCCGCGATCTCGTCCTACGGGATCCCGGTGACCAAGGTGGAGCAGCTCACCGGCTTCCCCGAGTGCCTCGACGGGCGGGTCAAGACGCTGCACCCGCGCGTGCACGCCGGGCTGCTGGCCGACGTCACCAAGCCGCACCACGTCGCCCAGCTGGAGGAGCTGGAGATCGACCCGTTCCAGCTCGTGGTGGTCAACCTCTACCCGTTCCAGGAGACGGTGGCCTCCGGCGCGTCCGACGCCGAGTGCGTGGAGCAGATCGACATCGGCGGGCCGGCCATGATCCGCGGCGCGGCGAAGAACCACAACACCTGCGCCGTCGTGGTCGACCCCGGCTTCTACGGCGACGTCCTCAACGCGCTGGCCGAGGGCGGCTTCACGCTGACCGACCGCCGCCGCCTCGCGGGCATCGCCTACGCCCACACCGCCGCCTACGACGTGGCCGTGGCCAACTGGTTCGCGGGCACGTACGGCGCCGAGGACGAGTTCCCCGACTTCGCGGGGACGGCGTACCAGCGCAAGGCCACCCTGCGTTACGGCGAGAACCCGCACCAGCGGGCCGCCCTCTACACGGCCGGCTCCGACGGCCTCGCCAACGCCGAGCAGCTGCACGGCAAGGAGATGTCGTACAACAACTACCTCGACTCCGACGCCGCCTGGCGCGCCGCGTGGGACTTCTCCGACCCCTGCGTGGCCATCATCAAGCACCAGAACCCGTGCGGCATCGCGATCGGCGCCGACGTGGCCGAGGCGCACCGCAAGGCCCACGCGTGCGACCCGGTGTCGGCGTACGGCGGCGTGATCGCCGTCAACCGCCCGGTCACGGCCGAGCTCGCGCGGCAGATCTTCGAGGTGTTCACCGAGGTCGTCGTCGCCCCCGGCTATGACGCCGAGGCGCTGGAGGTGCTGCGGGGCAAGAAGAACCTGCGCCTGCTGGTCTGCCCGTCGGGGCCGTCCGAGCCGACCGAGTTCCGCAAGATCAACGGTGGGCTGCTCGTCCAGACCGTCGACCGCGTGGACGCGCCCGGCGACGCGGCCTCGCAGTGGGAGCTCAAGACGGGCGCGCCCGCCTCGCCGGAGGTGCTGGCCGACCTGGAGTTCGCCTGGCGGGCCTGCCGCTCGGTGAAGTCGAACGCCATCCTGCTGGCCAGCGACGGCGCGACCGTGGGCGTGGGCATGGGCCAGGTGAACCGGGTCGACTCGTGCCGGCTGGCGGTCACCCGGGCGGGGGAGCGGGTGACGGG
>NZ_POUD01000136.1 GCF_003236395.1 Nonomuraea aridisoli
GCGCGGGAGGGCGTCGTGGGGGCTCTCGTGGCGCTGCCCGCGATGGTGTTGCAGCTGGCGGTGTTCGTGCTGCTGTCGAAGGTGACGGTCGGGCTGCTCGGCGTGGCGCTCGGGTCCCGGATCGGGGCGATCGGCGCCGGGGTGCTCAACGGGGTGATCCTCGCCTTCCTCGGGCAGAGCTGGGTCTTCGCGGTGGCCTTCGGGCAGGGCGGGCAGATCCCCGCGTTCGTGCGTTATCTGCCGTCGGGGTGGGGGCTGCTCGCGGTCCAGGGCGACCATCTGGCGCTGGTGGCGATGGCGGTGCTGGTCGTGCTGCTGCTGGCGGCGTGGGCGGCGCTGCTGACCCGGCGTACGGGCAGGAGCCGGCCCTCGACGCGGGGGCGCAGGCCGATGCGGGCGGACACGGCGCGGCAGGCGGTGGTCGCCAAGGAGCTGCGCACGTGGACCCGTGACCTGGTGCGCAACCACCAGCTGACGTTCGCGCTGGCCTACGGGGTGTTCTTCGCCGGCACGCCGCTCCTTTTGGGCATCCCCGACATGTTGCCGCTGGCCGGACCGGTGTTCATCGCGATGGCGGCGGCCATGACGGCCAACTCCTACGGCACCGACGGCACCGCCCACTGGCTCACGCTGATGACGCCCGGCGCCTCCGACGTGCGGGGGCGGCAGCTGGCGTGGCTGGTGACGGTCGGGCCGGTCGGAGTGGTGGTCACGGTGGCGTTCACGATGGTCACCGGTGGGCCCTGGCCGCTGGTCCTGGCGGTGACTCCGGCGCTGCTCGGCGGGGGCGCCGGCTTGGTGCTGCTGGTCTCGGTGTACGGCCTCGTGCCGGGCATCGACCCGCGCAACCGGGGCGGCAACCCGCTGCGCACCAGCGAGGACGACGGCACGCAGACCGGGATGGCGTACCTCATGCTGCTTCTGGTGGCCTGCGCGGCGGCCCCGGCCATGGCGGCGGCGCTGCTGTTCGGCTGGTGGGGCGTGCCGGTCGGGCTGGTGACCGGCGTGCTCTGGTACTGGGGGTTCGGCCTGCTGGCGGAGCGGCGGCTGACGGCGCAGGGGCCGGAGCTGCTGCAGCTGATGCGTACGGGCCGGCGCCCGGACGACCGCCCGTCCGCGTTCACGATGCCGAAGATGTCGAAGCCGCGGCAGGCCCTCGTGACGGTCTGCGTCTCGCTCGGCGCGATCCCGCTGATCCCGCAGGGCGTCGTCGCGATGGTGATGACGGCCCAAGGGCAGCTCCGGCACTCGTGGTTCCTGGCGACGTACATGCCCCCGGGGCTGCGCTGGCCCACGGCCGTCGGGATGATGCTCATCGGCCTGGCCATGTACGTCACCGGCTTCCGGATCTGGCACCAGGCGAAGAAGGCCGAAGAAGCCTGATAAGAAGATCACATGGGCCCCGTGAAGCGCTTACGCCAGGATCTCGTCACCGGCAAGAACCTCGAGATCTACGTGACGGCGCTGATCGCGCTGGCGGTCGGCGTGCTGGGCGTGTTCGACGCGGTGGACGAGAAGGTCGTGGGGGCCGCGACCCTCGCCACGCTGGCGCTGGTGGCGGTGAACGCGCTCGGCCCGCGCCACCAGGTGGCCGACCTGGAGACGCGGGTCGCCGAGCTGAGCCGGCAGCTCGAGAGGAGCCTCGCGGGAGGCGACTTCCTCAGCCAGGACCGTGAGAGCCTGAGCGGGCGGGTGGGCCGCGCCGGCGACATCCGCTTCGCGGGCGTGACGCTGAGCCGGACGGTCCGCCGCTACGCCGACGACCTGCGCCAGGCCCTGGAGCACGGCGCGTCGGTCAAGGTGCTGGTGATCGACCCGGTGGGCGCGCCGCCGGAGGAGGCGGCGCGCAGGAGCACGATCCCCGACCAGCGCGACGTCTTCGCGAGCCGCGTGCGCTCCACCCTTTACGTGCTGCGCGACCTGCACTCCCACGACGGGCTGGAGGTGCGGCTGCTGCCGCTCGTGCCCGCGTTCGGGCTGCTGATGCTGGATCCGGGCGACGACGACGGCATCGTCTACGTGGAGCTCGGCACGCACCACTCGCCAGGCAACGACCCGGCCTTCACGCTCAGCCCGCGCCGCGACCACGCGTGGTGCCGCCATTTCACCGCCGAGTTCGACCGGTTGTGGGAGGTCTCACGCGAGGTGACGGACGCCGACTGGCACCCGGCCGCGCGGACCTGACGCTGCCGTGCACGGCCGCGTCCCTTGTATACGGTTAAATCCCCTTATGAGTGGTATCACGCTGGGCGCGGCCCACCAGACCTTGCGCGACGAGGTCACCGCGGAGCTCCGCCGCCGCATCCTCACCGGCGAGCTGCGCCAGGGCGAGCGCCTGGTGGAGGACAGGCTGGCCGCCGCGCTCGGCGTCTCGCGCAACCCCGTGCGCGAGTCCATCCGGGTGCTCGCCGCCGAGGGCTTCGTCCAGGCCGTCCCCCGCCTCGGCGCAACGGTCGCCGTGCTGTCGCAGGAGGAGGCCGAGGAGCTCTTCGACGTACGCATGGCGGTCGAGGGCCTGGCCGCGCGGCTGGCCGCCCGCAAGCGCGGCGCCGCCTCGGCCGAGCGGCTGCACAGGGTGCTGGAGCAGGCCAGGGAGGCGGTGGCCGAAGGACGGCTGGATCAGGTCGCCGATCTCAACACCGCGTTCCATCTGGGCGTCGGGGAGGCGGCCGGGAACTCGTACCTGACGCTCATGATGAAGCCGATGTTGCAGCGCGCGCAGTGGATCTTCAGCAGGACCGCCGCCGCGCGCGCCCCGCACTCCTGGACCGAGCACCTCAGCCTGTACGAGGCCATCGCCGCGGGCGACGAGGACGACGCGCAGGCACGGGCGGTGGCGCACGTCGCCGCGGCGCGGAGGTCGTTCCTCGCGGAGACGGCCGGCACGGACGGCTAGCGAAACACCCGAACGATTGGAAAACGCTCAGATAACAACATAGGGCTATGAAACACCAGTGAAATGTCAGGTCTTGTATACAGTCTCCTAAACCCTTCAATGGAGGCCACATGAGACCGTCCCCCAGGCTCGTCGCGGTTCTCGCCACACTCCCCCTCGCCCTGACGGCGTGCGGCGGAGGAAGTTCGAGCACCACGCCCACGGCCCCACCCTCCATAGCCGACGCCTCGGCCGACAACCGGCCGGTCAAGGCCGGCGGAACGCTCAACGTCGCGCTCAACGCAGACCCCGACGCCCTGGACCCGAGCAGCTCCACCACGCTGGTGGGCCGCGAGGTGTTCGCGAACATGTGCGAGAAGCTCTATGACATCGACGCGTCCTCGACGCTCGTCCCCCAGCTGGCCGCCGCCATGCCGGAGTTGTCCGACGACGGCAAGGAGGTGACGATCAAGCTGCGTGAGGGGCTGAAGTTCAACGACGGCACGCCCCTCGACGCCGAGGCGGTCAAGAAGTCGCTCGACCGGCACCGCACGTGGGAGAAGTCGGCGCGCCAGGCCGACCTCGCCGCCATCTCCGAGGTCACGGTCGTCGACCCGTCGACCGTGCGGCTCACCCTGACGCAGGCGTTCACACCGCTCACCGCGCAGCTCGCCGACCGCGCCGGCATGATCATGTCGCCGAAGGCCCTGGACGCCGAAGGCGACAACTTCGGCGCGAACCCGGTGTGCGTGGGGCCGTTCAAGTTCGCCAGCCGCACCTCCGGCAGCCAGATCGTGCTGGACAAGGCGGCCGACTACTACGACGCCGCCAAGGTCAAGCTCGACAAGCTCGTATACAAAATCATCGTCGACCCGAACGTCCGCGCCGCGAACCTGAAGTCCGGCGACGTGCAGGTGGCCGACCAGCTCGCCACGAACACCGTCAAGGGCGTGCAGGACGACCCCAACCTGACCGTCGTCTCCGGCGGTGGCCTCGGCTACTACGGCATGCAGATCAACATCGGCAACGTCAGCGGCTCCACCGAGAAGCCGGGCGAGGTCGACACGGCGCTGGGCAAGAGCCCGGAGCTGCGTGAGGCGTTCGAGCTGGCGCTCGACCGCGACGTGATCAACAAGACCGTCTACAACGGCCTGCACGAGGCCGACTGCTTCCCGGTGCCGCTGGACAGCCCGTACCGGCCGAAGGACCTGCAGTGCCCCAAGCGTGACCTGGCCAAGGCCAAGCAGCTCGTCCAGGCCTCCGGCGTGCCGACGCCGATCAAGGTCACGCTGACCTCCCCGAACGACGCCACCAACGTCCGCCTGGCGCAGGTCATCCAGCAGATGACCAAGGAGGCCGGCTTCGAGGTGAGCGTGCAGACGGCCGAGTTCGTCACCACGCTGGAAGCGGGCCGGGCGGGCGACTTCGACGTCATGCTGCTCGGCTGGTCGGGCCGCGTCGACCCGGACGGCAACCTGACGAACATCGTCACCACCGGCGGCAGCAACAACTACGGCGGCATGTCCGACCCGGGGGTGGACGACCCGATCAAGCAGGCCGCCGCCGAGACGGACGTCGCCAAGCGGACCGAGCTCTACGGCGCCGCCATGAAGCGGATCCAGGAGCTGCGCAGCGTCGTCTACCTGTACCACAACAAGTACTACCTGGGCATGAGCAAGAACGTGGCCGGCGTCCAGTACTTCAAGGACGGCCTCCCGCGCTTCGTGACCGCCGGGTTCACCGCCTGATGCTCTGGTTCATCCTTCGGCGTTGCGGGTCGGCGGTCATCGTGCTGTTCCTGGCCAGCATCCTGATCTTCCTGGGGATCAGGGCGCTGCCGGGCGACCCGGCCACCGTCATGGCGGGCGACGAGGCGTCGCCCGCCGTGGTGGCCGCCATCCGGCAGGAGTTCGGCCTGGACAAGCCGCTGCCCGCCCAGTACCTCGACTACGTCACGCAGACCGTCACCGGCAACTTCGGCCGTTCCACCCAGGACCAGCTGCCGGTGATCGACATCATCGCCGAGCGGCTCCCGGTGACGCTGGAGCTGTCGGCCCTCGCCATGCTCGTCGCGATCGTCATCGGTGTGGGCGCGGGCATCGTGGCGGCGATCCGCCGCGGCAAGGCCGCCGACTACGTGGCCACCGGTTTCGGCCTGGCCGGGCTCTCGGTGCCGCACTTCTGGCTGGGGCTGCTCGGCATCCTGCTGTTCGCGGTGACCTGGCGGGTGCTGCCCGCCTCCGGGTACGTCCCGTTCACCGAGGACCCGGCGCAGAACCTGCAGCGCATGATCCTGCCCGCCCTCGTGCTCGGCACCGGCTTCGCGGCGATCCTCATGCGGCAGACCCGCTCGGCCATGCTGGGCGCGCTGTCGGCCGACTACGTCCGCACCGCCCGGTCCAAGGGCCTGTCGGAGGCCAAGGTCGTCGGCGCGCACGCGCTGCGCAACAGCCTGACGACCGTGGTGACCGTGCTCGGGCTCCAGCTCGGCGCGCTGATCAGCGGCGCCGTGGTGACCGAGCAGATCTTCGTCATCCCGGGCTTCGGCAAGCTGACCGTGGACGCGGTCCTGACCAGGAACTATCCGGTCATCCAGGCGGTCGTGCTGGTCACGGTGATCGGGTACGTGCTGGTCAACCTGCTGGTCGACATCGCCTACGCCTTCCTCAACCCGCGGATCAGGCTCTCGGGGGCCCGCCATGACTGACACGCTCGCCGTACCGCTGCGGCGCGCCAGGATGTGGCGGCGCTTCCGGCGGCGCCCGATGCCGATGACCGGGCTCGTGCTGGTCATCGGGTTCATCCTGCTGGCGCTGGTCGGCCCGCTGGTCACCGGCGACCCGGCGGCGCAGGACTACCTCGCCACGCTCGCTCCCCCGTCGGCCGCCCACCCGATGGGCACCGACGACCTCGGCCGCGACGCCTTCGCCCGCATCGCGCACGGCGCGCAGGTCTCGCTCCAGGCCGGGGTGCTCTCCACGGCCCTGGCCATGGCCGTGGGCATCCCGATCGGGCTGGTCGCCGGGTTCTACCGGCGCTGGCTGGACCCGATCGTGATGCGCCTGGTGGACGTGACGCTGGCGTTCCCGTTCCTGGTGTTCGCGGTCGGCCTGGCGGCGATCATCGGGCCGTCGCTCAAGGGCGTGGTGCTGGCGCTCGGCTTCTCGCAGCTGCCCGCCGTCATCCGGATCACCCGCGGCGAGGTGCTGGCGATCAGGGAGATGGACTACGTGGCCGCCGCGGTCGCCGACGGCGCCGGCGACGGTCACATCATCTTCCGGTACGTGCTCCCCAACTGCGCGAGCCCCCTCATCGTGCAGGCCACGGTCGCGATCCCGGCGGCGATCATCGGCGAGGCGACGCTGTCGTTCCTGGGCCTCGGCGTGCAGCCGCCGACGCCGTCGTGGGGCGTGATGCTGACGACCGCGCAGCAGTACCTCGGCGACGCGCCCTGGCTGGCCATCTGGCCCGGCGTGATGATCGCGCTGGCCACGCTCGGCTTCAACCTGCTCGGAGACGGGCTGCGTGACGTACTGGACCCGAGGAGCGGCCCATGAGCCTGCTGGAGATCACCGACCTGAGCGTCGGCTTCGCCACCGAGGACGGCCTCGTGCAGGCGGTCAGGGACATCTCGCTGACCCTGGACGAGGGCGAGATCCTGGCGCTGTGCGGCGAGTCGGGCTGCGGCAAGTCGGTCACCGCGATGTCGGTGCCCCGGCTGCTGCCGCCCGACACGACCCGGCTGTCGGGCTCGGTGACGCTGGACGGCCGCGAGCTGACCACGCTGCCGGAAGCCGAGATGCGGCGGGTCCGCGGCAAGTCCGTCTCGGTCGTCTTCCAGGAGCCGATGACCTCGCTGAACCCGTCGTTCACCGTCGGCTACCAGATCACCGAGGTGCTGCGCCGGCACGAGAGCCTGTCACGGCAGGCGGCCGGCAGGCGGGCCGTCGAGCTGCTGGAGCTGGTGGGCATCCCCGCCCCCCAGCGGCGCATGAAGGAGTACCCGCACCAGCTGTCCGGCGGCATGCGGCAGCGCGTGATGATCGCCATCGCCGTCGCCTGCGAGCCGCGGGTGCTCATCGCCGACGAGCCCACCACGGCGCTCGACGTGACGATCCAGGCGGGCGTGCTGGACGTCTTCCGCGACCTGCGCGACCGGCTGGGCACCGCGATCATCCTCATCACGCACGACCTCGGCGTGGTGGCCGACATCGCCGACCGCGCCGTCGTCATGTACGCCGGCCGCGCCGTCGAGCAGGCCCCGGTGACCGAGCTGTTCGCCCACCCGCGGCACCCGTACACGCTGGGGCTGATGAAGGCGCTGCCGTCGGCGGCCGTGAACGGGCGGCTGGCGGAGATCCCCGGCATGGTGCCCTCGCCGCTGTCCGACCCCGACGAGTGCGCGTTCCACGACCGCTGCCCGCGCGTCCAGGCGGACTGCCGGTTGTCCCGGCCGCCGCTCGTCCGCCAGGGCGAGGACCACCTGGCGGCCTGCTTCCACCCCGGAGGTCAGTCGTGATCCTGCGCATCGACAACCTGGTCAAGCACTACGGTGCCGTACGGGCCGTGGACGGCCTGTCGCTGGAGATCGGCGAGGGCGAGGTGCTCGGCCTGGTCGGCGAGTCGGGCAGCGGCAAGTCGACGGTCGGCAAGTGCGTGCTGCGCCTGACCGAGCCCACCGCCGGCACGATCGAGCTGAACGGCCGCGACATCACCCACCTGTCGCGCCGGGCCATGCGCCCGCTGCGGCGCGACGTCCACATGGTCTTCCAGGACCCCTACTCCTCGCTCAACCCCCGCTTCACGATCGAGCGGATCATCGGCGAACCGCTGCTGCGGCACAAGGTCGCCGACCGCCGCGAGACCTCCCGGCGGGTGGCCGAGATGCTGGAGAAGGTGGGGCTGCGCCAGGAGATGCGCTCGCGCTTCCCGCACGAGTTGTCCGGCGGGCAGCGGCAGCGGGTGGGCCTGGCCAGGGCGCTCATCCTGGAGCCCAAGCTGGTCGTGGCGGACGAGCCGGTGTCGGCGCTGGACGTGTCGGTGCAGGCGTCGGTGCTCAACCTCATCACCGACCTGCAGCGGGACATGGGGTTCTCGTGCCTGTTCATCACCCATGACCTGTCGGTCGTGGAGTTCCTGGCCGACCGGATCGCCGTCATGTACCTCGGCAAGCTCGTCGAGTCGGGGCCGACGAAGGAGATCTTCGCCCGGCCGCGGCACCCGTACACGCAGGCGCTGCTGTCGGCCGCGCCCGTGGCCGACCCGGTCAGGCAGCGCCAACGCCGCCGGATCGTGCTCGGCGGCGACGTGCCGAGCCCCGTGGACCCGCCCGCCGGGTGCCGGTTCCACACCCGCTGCCCGCTGGCGTACGACGAGTGCCGTACCGTCGAGCCGGCCCTGAAAGACCCACGTGGCAACGGCCATCCGGCCGCCTGCCACCTGGTAACGGCGGACCGCGTCCCCGACGCGGCCGCGACGCGATAGAAGGAGAGAACTTGTTCACCACCAGGCCCGAGCTGTCGGGCGACTTCGGCATGGTCGCGAGCACGCACTGGCTGGCCTCGGCCACCGGCATGGGCGTGCTGGAGCGCGGCGGCAACGCCTTCGACGCGGCGGTCGCCGCGGGCTTCGTGCTGCAGGTCGCCGAGCCGCACCTGAACGGTCCCGGCGGCGAGGTGCCGATCCTGTTGTGGAGCGAGGCCGAGCAGAAGGTGTCGGTCGTGTCCGGGCAGGGCGTGGCCCCGTCCGCGGCCACCATCGAGCGTTTCACCGAGCTCGGCCTCGACCTCGTTCCCGGCACCGGGCTGCTGGCCGCGACCGTTCCGGGGGCGTTCGGCGGCTGGATGCTCATGCTGGAGCGGTGGGGCACCTGGTCGCTGGCCGACGTGCTGGCGCCCGCGATCCACTACGCCGAGCACGGCGTGCCGGTGCTGGAGCGCGTCTCCACCACGATCGAGTCGGTCAAGGCCCTGTTCACCGACGCATGGACGACCTCCGCGGCCACCTGGCTGCCCGGCGGGAACGTCCCGGCGGCGGGCACGAAGCTGGCCAACCCCGTGCTGGCGGCCACGTACCGGCGGCTGGTCGCCGAGGCAGAGGCGGCCTCCAGCACCCGCGAGGGCCAGCTGGAAGCCGCCAGGAAGGCCTGGTACGAGGGCTTCGTCGCCGAGGCGATCGCCGACTTCTGCGCCAAGACCGCCTGGCTCGACAGCTCCGGCGAGGCGCACGGCGGCCTGCTCACCGCCGACGACCTGGCGGCCTGGAGGCCGGCGGTCGAGGAGCCGCTGACCTTCGACTACCGCGGCCACACCGTGTGCAAGACGGGCCCGTGGGGCCAGGGGCCGGTGTTCCTGCAGCAGCTCGCCCTGCTGGAGGGCTTCGACCTCGACGCGATGGGCCACCTCGGCGCCGACTGGATCCACACGGTCACCGAGGCCGCCAAGCTGGCCTTCGCCGACCGCGAGGCCTGGTACGGCGACACCGACGTGCCCATGGCCGACCTGCTGAGCAAGGAGTACAACGCCGAGCGGCGGCGGCTGATCGGCGCCCAGGCCAGTCTGGAACTGCGTCCCGGCGCGCCCGGCGGGCGCACGCCCCGGCTGCCCGTCTACCCCGACCCGAGCACGATCCCGGGCGCGCCCGGCCTGTCGGGGGCGCGCGCCCCGCAGGGCGTCGGCGAGCCCACCGTGGGCCGGGTGGACACCGGCGAGCAGGTGATCTCCGCCGACGGCACGGTCAAGGGCGACACCTGCCACGTCGACGTCGTCGACCGCTTCGGCAACATGGTCTCCGCCACCCCCAGCGGCGGCTGGCTGCAGAGCTCCCCCACCATCCCCGAACTGGGCTTCTGCCTCGGCACGCGGGCGCAGATGTTCTGGCTGCAGGAGGGCCTGCCCGCGTCCCTGCGCCCCGGCGCGCGCCCGCGCACCACGCTGTCGCCGTCGTTCGCGCTGCGGGACGGCAAGCCGTGGCTGGCGTTCGGCACGCCAGGCGGCGACCAGCAGGACCAGTGGAGCGTGAACTTCTTCCTCGCGGTCGTGCACGGCAAGGCGAACCTGCAGGCGTCCATCGACGCCGCCATGTTCCACACCGAGCACTTCCCCAGCTCGTTCTACCCGCGCGCCTCCCGTCCCGGTGTGCTGCACGTCGAGGACCGCGTGGACGCGGGCGTCGTCGCGGAGCTGCGCCGGCGCGGGCACGAGGTCGAGGTCGCCGACTCGTGGTCGCTCGGCCGGCTCAGCGCGGTGGCCCGTGACGGCGACCTGCTCAAGGCCGCCGCCAACCCGCGTGGCGCTCAGGGCTACGCCGTCGGCCGATGACGGCGGTCGACCTTGTCTTCCTAGTAGGGGCCGGTCTGCTGGCCGGGGCGGTGAACGCCCTGGCCGGCGGCGGCACGCTCATCTCCTTCCCGGCGCTGCTCGCGCTGGGCTACCCGAGCCTGACCGCCTCCGTGACGAACGCGGTGGCGCTCTGGCCGGGATATCTCGGGGGCGTGCTCGGCTATCGGGCCGAGCTGCGCGGCCAGCGGCGGCGGGCGATCGCGCTCTCGCTGACGGCCGTGCTGGGGGCGTGCGCGGGCAGCTCGTTGCTGCTGCTCACGCCCAGCGTGCTGTTCGAGTCGCTGGTGCCGTGGCTGGTGGGCTTCGCCAGTCTCACGCTGCTGGCGCAGCCGTGGTTGCGCCGCCTGTTCGGCGGCGAGTCCGGCGGCCCCGTGAACCGGCTGGTGTACGCGGGCGTGTTCGCCGGCGGCCTCTACGGGGCCTACTTCAACGGCGGCATGGGGGTGGTCCTGCTGACCGTGCTCGGCCTGTTCCTGAGCGACACCCTGCACCGCGTCAACGCCGTGCGGGCGGCGCTCGCGCTGGTGATCAGCTCGGTGTCGGTCGTGGCGTTCTCGTTGTTCGGCAGCGTGCGCTGGCAGGCCGTGGCGATCGTCGCCCCGGCCAGCCTGGCGGGCGGCTTCCTCGGCACCCGCCTGGCCCGTCTCATGTCGCCGAAGGTGCTGCGCGGCGTCGTCGTCGCGTTCGGCCTCGGCGTCTCGCTGGCCCTCGCCCTGCACTGAACGTCAGGCGACGGTGGCCTCGATGAGGTCGTCCACCACCTCGGCGAGGTCGTTGTCCCTGGCGTAGGCCCGGCGCTGGCGCACCGCGCCCGACCCCTCGCGCAGCAGCCGCTCGAGCCCCTCCTGGATGTAGGTGAGGTCGCCCGCCTCCGACAGCGCCGGCCGTACGTGCTCCAGGAGGCGGCCGGCCATCACCGCGGCCGGCACGAGCGTCCCGTCGCGCAGGTCGAGGCTGTCGCCCCGGAGGCCGTCGCGGGCGGCCCGCCAGTAGGCCGCCCGCACCACCTCGGACGGGACGGGCAGCCCCCGGTCGCCGCGCGCGACCGCCCGCAGCGCCGTCATCACCAGCGCCCGGGTGAGCCCGATGAGGATGAGGCTGTCGGCCACGTCGAGCGGCACGTCGGCCACCCTGATCTCCACCGTCGGCAGGCTGGGCGACGGGCGGGAGTCCCAGTAGACGCTCTTGGGGTCGAGCAGCACGCCCGACTCCGCCAGCGACCGTAACGCCAGCTCGTACGTCTCGTACGACGGGAAGTACGGCGGCGCGCCGGAGACCGGCCAGCGCCCCCAGCTCATCACCCGCCACGACGCGTAGCCGGTGTCGCGGCCGGCGAAGAACGGCGAGTTGGCGGCCAGGGCGATCAGGGTCGGCAACCACGGCCGCAGATGGTTGCCGACGTAGACGGCCTGCTCCGGGTCGGGCACGTCGACGTGCACGTGCAGGGCGCAGATCGTGAGCTCGTCCTGCAGCCCGCGGTAGAGCACCCGGCCCCGCAGGTAGCGGTCGTCGTCGGTGAGCGGCGGCGGCATGACGTCGCCCAGGACGGGCATGCCGCAGGCGACGACGGCCAGCCCGCACGACCGGGCCGCGCCCGACACCTCCTTGCGCACGGCCCGCAGCTGCGAGCCCAGTTCGCTCAGGTCGGCGGAGGGCGGCGTACGGGCCTCCACCTGGAATCTGGTGATCTCATGGACCACGTCCAACATGCCCGTCGCCGCCGCCAGCACGTCGGCCGCCCGTGGGGCCACGTGGCGAGTGCGGGGATCGACGACGAGGTATTCCTCCTCGATCCCGATGAGCGGAACCATGCCCACCTCGCAGGGGAGTCCTCTTCGTACGGAGGTTTGTGCCCGTGCGGCGTGGCGGGGGAACCTGGTCAGGCGGTGAGGTCCACGGGCCCGTAGACGGCGTGCGCGGCCCGGGTGACCATGGCCCAGTAGCGGTCGCCGTAGGACCAGTGCCACCACTCGGTCGGGTAGTTGACCAGGCCGGCGGGCTCCAGGGCGGCGGCGAGGAGCTTGCGGTGGGCGCGGGCGTCGTCGGAGATGTCGGGGGCGGCGGTGTAGCAGGCGCCGCCGCTCTGCTCCGGGTTGTCGTTGACCTGCGTGCCCATGTCGTACTCGACGCCGTCGGGCGAGCAGAGCGTCAGGTCGACGGCGGCGCCCGCGGTGTGCGGGGCGACCTCGACCGGGGAGACGTAGCGGCTGGCCGCGACGTGGGAGTCCTCCTCCGACATCTCGGGGAAGGCGGCGAGCAGCTCCGCGCGGTATCCCTCGAAGATGCGCCGCTGCGTGGCGATCGGGCGGTAGCCCTCGACGATCAGCAGGTGGTAGCCGCTGGGCAGCAGGCTCTCGGCGTGCTCCAGCCGGCGCAGCAGACCGGCCCGCAGGTGCGCGTACGCCCCGGCGTCGTCGGCCATCCGCGTGTCCACGCGCAACCGGCCGCGCACGTCCTCCAGGGGCTCGCCGCACTCCTGCACCGGGATCGAGGTCACACGGGAGTCGGAGATGAGCACGACATCGTTCGGGGAGTGCCACATGGGCAAGAATTCTCACACAGTGTCGGAGAAGACCTGCTCCCGGGCCTGCTCCAACGCCGCCACCAGAGCCCCGCGCAGCACGGGGTCGCCGCCGACCCTGGTCGTGACCACGGCGGGGCTGCTCGGGCAGACCCGGGCCACGGCCTGCTGCACCTTCGCCGCCAGCCGCTCGCCGCCCGCCCGGCCGACGTCGCCGCTGAGCACGATGAGCCCGGGGTCGAGCACCACGGTCACCGCCGCCGCGCCCACGGCCAGCCGCGCCGCCACCTCGTCCAGGTACGCCTCGTCGCCGTCCCGCACCAGGTCGGGCACGCCGTCGCCGGTCATGCCGTGCCGCTCGGCCAGGCCCCGCAGCGCGGCGGGCCCCACCAGGCGCTGGAACGAGCCCGACTGCGGCTCCGACACGTCGGTCGGCAGCGGCTCCCCGGGGACGGGCAGCCAGCCGATCTCGCCCGCGCCGCCGGAGATGCCGCGGTGCAGCCTGCCGCCCAGCATGACGCCGAGACCCTGGCCGACGCCCGCCCACAACACCGCGAAGTCGTCGTATCCGACGGCGGCGCCGTACGCGTGCTCGGCGAGGGCGACGAGGTTGACGTCGTTCTCGATCGTCACGGGGACGCCGAGGGTCTCGCGCAGGCTGGCCAGCACGCCGACGTGCCAGGACGGCAGGTCGTACGACCAGCGCACGTCGCCGGTCGCCGGGTCGACCACGCCCCGCGTGCCGATGACGAACGCGCGCAGGCGTGACAGGCTGACGTTCGCCGTGTCGCAGGCCCGCCGCACCGCGTCGTGCACGGCGCCGACGGGGTCGCTCACGTCGGAGGGGTTGACGGTGATCTCGACCACGGTCCTGCCGGTGATGTCGGCCACGCCGACGCGTAGGCTGTCGGGCAGCACCTCGAGCCCGGCGACGTACGCGCTGGAGGGGACGACCGCGTAGAGCGCGGCGTGGGGCCCCCGGCCGCCCGCCCGTTCCCCCGCGACCTCGACCAGCCCCCGCTCCTCGAGGCGCGCGAGGAGCTGACCCGCGGTCACCTTCGACAGCCCGGTCCGCTCGCCGAGCTCGGCCCGGGTGAGGGGGCCGTCCCCGAGCAGCAGCTCCAGCGCCGCGCGATCGTTCAGCCGGCGGAGCAGCCGGGGGATTCCCGGGTCTCGACTCATCAGCACACCCTTCTCGTCACGATCGGCTAACGAGCGTTTTTTTTAAGAAAGTTTCTTGTTAGTTTAGCAGGCATCGTTCGGCATTGACGATCAGCCTGGTGCGGACCGTAGGCCAGCACCCGGGAAGGGAGAACCCTGTGAGGATCGCGAAGATCACAGCCACTGCGGTCGCCACGGCCACGCTGGCCTTGGGCCTGGCCGCCTGTGGGTCGAGTGAAGCACCCCCCACGTCCTCACCCGCCGCCGCCGGCGGCCCCAAGTTCGCCGGCAAGACCCTGACGTTGTGGCGCCTGGGAGACAGCAACCCCGACGCCAAGAAGTACACCGACGAGCTGGTCGCCGAGTTCCAGAAGCAGACCGGCGCCACGGTGAAGGTCGAGTGGATCCCGTGGCCGCAGGTGAACGACAAGTTCACCGCCGCCGCGGCGGGCGGCGCGGGCCCCGACGTGACCGAGATCGGCAACGACCAGGTGCCGCTCTGGCAGAGCCAGGAGGCCCTGGAGCCGGTGACCGACATCGTCTCCTCCGGCGACCAGGCCCAGATCCCGAAGAACCTCATGGGGCTGGAGACCATCGACGGCGAGACGTACGCCATCCCGTGGGGCGGCGGCAGCCGCGCGGTGCTCTACCGCGCCGACTGGTTCAAGGAGCTCGGCATCGAGGTCCCCAAGACGTGGGACGAGCTCGTGGCCGCGGCCAAGAAGATCCAGGAGGAGAAGGGCTCCGACGTCGACGGCTTCGCCTTCAACGGCGGCTCCGACGCCAACCACCTCCTCGGCGCGCTCGCCTGGACCGCCGGCGGCGAGTACGCCGTCAAGGAGGGCGACCGGTGGGTCGGCAAGCTCACCGAGCCGGGCTTCAAGGAGGGCTTCGCCCAGTACACGAGCCTGGTCACCGACGGCCTGTCCAGCAAGTCGCGGCTCAGCCAGAACACCACCGAGATCCGTACGCGCTTCTCCAACGGCAAGGTCGGCATGTACCTCACCGCCGCGTGGGACCTGGCCAGCATCGAGGAGGAGAGCAACGGCGAGCTGAAGGGCGACAAGCTGGCCTTCTTCCCGCTGCCGGCCAAGGGCGGCGGCGAGGCGCAGTCGTTCCTCGGCGGCAACGACATCGCCGTCTGGGCCCTGGCCAAGGAGATGGACGCGGCCAAGGAGTTCGTGAAGCTGGCCACCAACAAGGAGTGGGGCGTCCGGTACGCCACCGAGGGCGGCCTCCTGCCGGTCTACTCCGACGCCCTGTCGGCGCTGGCCAGTGACCCGGTGCAGGCGCCGTTCGCCGCCGCGTTCGCCAAGGCCAAGGCCTTCCCCGCCGACCCGCAGTGGACCGAGGCCAACGAGACCAAGGCCGTGCTGCAGAACGCCGCGCGCCAGGTCATCGAGGGCGACGCGACCGCGGACGAGGCACTGGCCGCGGCCAACAAGGAACTCGAAGACATCCTCAACGCGTCCTGAAGCCCGATGACGAAGACGTCAACGCTCCCCCGGGGTGAACGGAGCTCCGCCACCCCGGGGCGGCGCCGCGCGCATCCCGCGAGGAAGGCCAGCGGGCTGCCCGTCTGGTCCATCCCCTACGTCCTGCTGATCCCGGGCCTGGTGGTCATCGCCGCCCTGCTGCTGTACCCGCTGGTCCAGATGGTGACCATCTCGTTCCAGAAGGTGGGGCTGCTCCAGATCTCCGGCCGCCGGCCCGCCGAATGGCTCGGCTGGGAGAACTACGCCAGCATCTTCGACAACGACATCTTCTGGTCCTCGCTCCGCAACACGGTGGTCTTCGCCGTGGTCGCGGTGCCGCTGACGCTGATTCTCGGCACCGCCGTGGGCGTGCTGCTGCACCGGCTGGGCAGCAAGATGTCGCTGTTCGTGATCATCGGCATCATGTTCGCCTGGGCCGTCCCGCCGGTGGCGCAGGGCGTGATCTGGCGCTGGTTGTTCGACGCCGAGGCCGGCATCATCAACTGGGCGCTCAACCTGCTGCCCGACTCGCTCTCCAGCGCCCTGTTCGGCCGGGCCGACTGGACCGGCGAGCCCTGGCTCAACGACACCTGGTCCATCTACATGGTGCTGACCATCTGCGTCGTCTGGGCCGGCTTCCCGTTCATCGCGGTCTCCGTGCTGGCCGGCCTCAAGGGCATCCCCGCCGAGCTGTACGAGGCCGCCCGGGTCGACGGCTCGACCCCGTGGCGGACGTTCAGGAAGATCACCTTCCCGCTGCTCAAGCCGGTGTTCGCGGTGCTGACCGTGCTGTCGATCATCTGGGACTTCAAGGTCTTCTCCCAGCTGTACGTGCTGGCCGGCACCACCAACCGGGACGCGTACAACCTGTCGATGTACGCGGTGACCGAGGCGTTCAAGGCCCCGCAGAAGATGGGCTCGGGCGCGGCCATCGCCGTCGTGCTGACCGTCATCCTGCTCATCGTCACCGCCGCCTACATCCGCCAGATGTTCAAGCAGGAGGAGCTGTGATGAGCCCGCTGGCCCGCAGGCGGCTGACCAAGGCCGCGCTCAACACGACGGGTGTGCTGGTCTTCCTGGTCGCGACCTTCCCCGTCTACTGGATGGTCTCCACGGCCTTCAAGACGAACGACCAGATCTTCACCACCGACTTCATCCCGTTCCCCACCCAGTTCACCTTCGAGCACCTCTCGCGCGTGCTCACCGAAGGGGTGGCCGGGCACTCGATCTGGCTCTACCTGCGCAACAGCGCCATCGTGGCGCTCGGCACGGTGCTGATCGGCGCGGTCTTCGCGCTGCTGTCGGCCACGGCGGTGGCCCGGTTCCGGTTCAAGGGCCGCGTGCCCTTCCTGGCGCTGCTGCTGGTCGTGCAGATGATCCCGGCCGAGGCGCTGGTCATCCCGCTGTTCCTGAGCGTGCGCCGGCTCGGCCTCTACGACCAGCTGCTCGGCCTGATCGTGACGCAGGTGGCGCTGACGCTGCCGTTCGGCATCTGGATGTTGCGCACGTTCGTCGCGGCCGTGCCGAAGTCGCTGGAGGAGGCGGCCTGGATCGACGGCGCCAGCCGTTTCACCACCTTCTGGAAGGTGCTCTTCCCGCTGGTCGCGCCGGGGCTGGTGGCCACCAGCATCTTCTCGTTCATCACCGCGTGGAACGAGCTGATCATGTCGCTCTACCTGATCAGCGATCCCACGAAGTACACCATGCCCGTCGCCCTGCAGTACTTCTTCGGGCAGAAGGGCACCGACTGGGGCGCCATCATGGCCAGCTCCACGATGATGACCCTCCCGGTCGTCATCTTCTTCCTGTTCGTCCAACGCCGCATGGTCTCCGGCCTGGTCGCCGGGGCCGTGAAGGGCTGACCCCCGGCCATGCCGGACAACCGATGAGGAGCCATGAGTCAGAGTGATCGGGGGCTGCGCCGCCTGGCGGCCGGCACACTGCTCGTTTCCTTCCAGGGCACCACGGCGCCCGCATGGGTGCTGCGCGAGCTGGAGCAGGGCCTGGGGGGTGTCACGCTCTTCGGCTGGAACGTGGCGGACCCCGGCCAGGTGCTGGAGCTGACCACCGCGCTGCGGGGAGCCGGTGAGCCCGTCATCTCGCTGGACGAGGAGGGCGGCGACGTGACCCGGCTGGCCTACCACGCCGGGAGCCCGTACCCGGGGAACGCGGCGCTGGGGGCCGTGGACGACGTCGACCTCACCCGCCGGATCTACCGGGCGATCGCCTCGCAGCTGGTCGCCTGCGGCGTCAACCTCGACATGGCGCCGAGCGCAGACGTCAACACCGAGGCCGACAACCCGGTCATCGGCACCCGGTCGTTCGGCGCCGACGCCGGCCTGGTGGCCCGCCACACGGTCGCGGCCGTCGAGGGCCTGCAGTCGCTGAACGTGGCCGCCTGCGTCAAGCACTTCCCCGGCCACGGCGCCACCCGCGTCGACTCCCACCTCGCCATCCCCGTCGTGGACGTCGGCCTGGACGTGCTGCGCGACCGCGAGCTGGCGCCGTTCCGCGCGGCGATCGCGGCGGGGGCCAGGTCGGTGATGACCGCGCACGTGGCGGTGCCGGCGCTGACGGGCGAGACGCCCGCCACGTTGTCCGGCGCCGCGCTGACCGGCCTCCTGCGGGGCGAGCTCGGCTACGACGGCGTGGTCGTCACCGACGCCCTCGACATGCACGCGATCACCAAGAGCGTGGGCCTGGCCGGCGGCGCCGTACGGACTCTCGCGGCCGGATCCGACCTGCTGTGCCTGGGCCCGGTGCCGGGCTACGACGACGTCCTGGCGATCATCGCCGAGATCGTCGCGGCGGTGGGCGACGGGCGGCTGCCCGCCGAGCGGCTGGAGGAGGCCGCCGCGCGGGTGGCGGCGCTGCGGGAGTGGTTCGCCGCGCCACGGCCCGCCGCAGGCGAGCCCGGCACCGTCGGCCTGGACGCCGCCCGCCGCGCCGTACGGCTCACCGGGGCGGTCGAGCCCCTCGTCGAGCCGCTGGTGATCGAGGTGGACACCCCGCCGACGATCGCCGTGGGCGACGTGCCCTGGGGCGTGGGGCCGTGGCTGCCCGAGGCGGAGATCGTCCGGGTCGCGCCCGCGGCCGCGGACGTGCCGGGGCTGCTCGCCAAGGCCGTGAACCGGTCGCTGGTCGTGGTCGTCAAGGACGCGCACCGCCATCAGGCCGCCCGTGAGATGGTCGCGGCGCTGGTCGCCGAACGCCCCGACACGACGGTGATCGAGATGGGCCTGCCCGTCTGGCGTCCCGCCGGCGCCGCCTACATCGCCACGTACGGCGCCGCCCGCCCCAACGCCCAAGCCGCCGTCGAACTCCTCACCACCTGAGGACCCGCCACCGTCGAACCGACCTGAGGGCCCTAGGAGGCGAGCAGTTCCTCGCGGGCCTGTTCCAGGGCGGCCAGCACGGCGCCGCGCAACACCGGGTTGCGGTCGGTCACCGTCGTGGTGACCACCTGGGGGCGGACCGGGCAGATGCGGGCCACCGCCTCCTCCACCCGGGACGTCAGCGCGGCGCCGCCCGCGTGCCCCACCTCACCGGCCAGCACCACCAGCCCCGGGTCGAGGATCACGCACACCGCCGCCACCCCGAGCGCCAGCCGCTGCGCGATCTCGTCGAGCAGCGGCTCACCCTCGGCCCCGGCGGCCATGGCCACCTCGACGCACTCCCCGGCGCTGCCCGCCGCGAACCCGTGTGCCCGGGCCAGCTCGGTCACCGCCTCGGCGCTGACCAGCGACTGCAGGCCGCCCGCCAGCGACGGCAGCCGTCCGGGCGAGGTGCGGATGTCCTCCGGCAGCGGCACGCCCGGCACCGGCAGGTAGCCGATCTCGCCCGCGCTGCCCGACCGCCCTCGGTGGAGCCTGCCGCCGAGCATGACGGCCAGGCCCAGCCCCCGGCTGGCCCACAGCAGCACGAAGTCGTCGACGCCCTTGGCGGCCCCATCGGCGTGCTCGGCGATGGCGGCCAGGTTGACGTCGTTCTCGATCGTCACCTCCCGCCGCAGCTGCCCCGCCAGCGCCTCGTGGACGCCTTCGTGCCAGCCGGGCAGGTCGAAGGAGAACCGGATGTCGCCACTGCGCGGATCGACCACCCCAGGCGTGCCGATCACCACGCCGCGCAGCTTGGAGAGGCCGACCCTGGCGCTGCGGCAGGCCTTGACGATGGCGCCGTGCACGACCGAGACCAGGTCGCCGTCGCCGTCGGGCTCGACCGACACCTCGCCGATCGTGTGGCCGTGGATGTCGGCGACCACCGCCGAGACCAGGCCGGGCCCGACCTCCAGCCCCGCGACGTACGCGCTGGACGGGATCACCGAGTAGAGGGCCGCGTTCGGCCCGCGCCCGCCGGCCTGGGCGCCGACCACCTCGACCAGGCCGCGCTCCTCCAGCCGGGCGAGCGTCTGCGAGGCCGTGACCTTGGACAGGCCCGTCAGGTCGCCGATCTGCCCCCGCGTCATCGGCCCGGTGGCCAGCAACAGCTCCAGCGCGGCCCGGTCGTTGATCTCCCTGAGCAATCTGGGCACACCAGGGCGTCGCTCCACGCTGTATCCCACCGTCACATCGAAAAGGTTGTTGGAAGTTTAGCGCTCCGGCACTTGCGCGCCGCTGCGAGCGGACAAGAGGATGCCTGACGCGGACGGTTGATCCTGCAGGAGGGCGCCGCCGCGACGCGTACGGAATGTGAATCTCCTGCATGTTCTGGCGGCCTCGCGGCTAACCAGTGTTGACCAGGAGGGATAATCAAGAACATGCGCCTATCCGCTCGTGTCGACTACGCCCTCCGCGCCGCCGCCGAACTCGCCGCGGCCGGCGCCGGCCCGACCACCGTGGGCGAGCTCGCCAAAGAGCAGGACATGCCCCCCAAATACCTGGAGAACATCCTGCTGCAGATGCGCCGCGCCGGCCTCGTCCGCGGTCAGCGCGGCCCCGAGGGCGGTTATGTGCTGGCCAGGCCCGCGTCCGACATCTCGCTGGCCGACGTGATCAGGGCCGTGGACGGCCCGCTGGCCAACGTCCGGGGCGAGCGTCCCGAACACGTCGGCTACCGCGGGCCGGCGGAGTCGCTGCAGCAGGTGTGGATCGCGCTGCGCGCCACCGAGCGCTCGATCCTCGAAGAGGTCACGCTGGAGCACGTCTCGTCGGGCTCCCTTCCCGACCGCATCCGCCAACTCGCCGCCGACCCCGCCGCCTGGGACTGACGACCACAGCCGGACCTGAGCATCGTCACCCGCACCCTCGGCGGGGGCGAGCTGGGGGCCTCGCCGCGGGAGAGGTGGACCGCGTCGCCGCGGCGATGGCGAGCCGTGGCGCGATCCCGGTCAGCGGCGGCAGGATGAGGCCGGCGGCGTCGAGCACGCCGATGATCCGGACGAGCGGCATCGGGACGCGGTCCACCCACCCCATCATCGGCAGCAGCCGTTCCTGACTCTGGACGGCCTTCCTGCCTCCCGCATACAGGTAGAAGACGGCCGGCAGCGCGGCAGGACGAGCACACCTGCATGATCCGTGGAGACGGCGGCCGGACGATCCTCGACCGGATCTGTGACAAGTGGACCCTGCTGGTCGTGGCGAGCCTCGATCAGCAGCGGCTCCGCTTCACCCACCTGCACCGGCAGATCCCCGGCATCTCCCAGCGCATGCTGACCCTGACGCTCCGGAACCTGGAACGCGACGGCCTCGTCTCCCGGACGGCGTACGCGGAGGTGCCTCCCGAGAGGCGAATACGCGCTCACCCACGGGGCGCAGTCTCATCCCTCCCGCGCCGGCCCTGGCGGGCTGGGCCATCGACCACATCGCGGACATCGAGGCCGGCAGAGCCGCCTACGAGACCCGCAACTACCTGAAGACCTCCGCCGCAACACCCCATCAGCAAGACCTGCCCTAGCGCACGAACAGGGTTCCTAGACTTGAGGGATGCCGGAAGGGGACGCCGTCTATCGCACCGCCGCACGCCTGAGAGGCGCGCTCGACGGCCGCGTCCTCACCCGATCGGACTTCCGCGTCCCCCGGCACGCCACCGCCGACCTCACCGGCCGCGCGGTCATCACCACGATCTCCCGCGGCAAACACCTGCTCACCCGCGTCGAGGGCGACCTCACCGTCCACACCCACCTGCGCATGGACGGGAGCTGGCGCATCACCCCCGCGGGCCGGCGCCCCGCCCCGGGCGACCAGGTGCGCCTGATCCTGGCCAACGTCGAATGGCAGGCGATCGGCGTCAAGCTGGGAATGGTGGATCTCGTCAGAACGGACGACGAGGCGCGTCTGGTAGGCCACCTGGGGCCCGATCTGCTCGGCCCGGACTGGGACCCGGAGGAGGCCGCGCGGAGGCTGCGAGCGGCGCCCGGCAGGACCATCGGGGAGGCGCTGCTCGATCAGCGCAACCTGGCGGGGATCGGCACGATCTATCGCGCCGAGACCCTCTTCCTGCGGGGGATCTCGCCGTGGCGGAAGGTCGAGGAGATCGACGATCTCGAAGGGCTCGTGTCGCTGGCCCAGCGGCTGCTGGCGGCCAACAAGGGGCACGCGGGCACAGTGACCACAGGCGATCGCCGACCGGCGAACCAGACCTGGGTCTATGGCAGGGCGGGGAGGCCCTGTCGCCGATGCGGCACCCGCATCAGCAGTGCGGAAATGGGGACGCGGCCACAGGAACGACTGATCCTGTGGTGTGCGGGCTGCCAGCCGCGTTAGGCAGCCACCATGTTCTTGACCTCAGGGAACACCGAATCGGACATCGGCCCAGGGACCGTCTCCGAAAGCAGGCGCTCGTGCTCGGGCACCTCGGCCAACACAGGGGCAGCCTGGAGCTCCGCCAGCGCGAACTGGTCGGACACCTCACGCAACACCTGCGACAGCGGCACTCCCAGCGCACCGCAAATGGACGCGAGCAGCTCCGAGGAGGCCTCCTTCTGGCCGCGCTCGACCTCGGACAGGTAGCCGAGCGAAACACGCGCCAGCGTGGACACCTCTCTCAGCGTGCGTCCCTGCCGCACCCGCAACCGCCTCAGCACGTCGCCGAGCAGCTGACGCAGCAGAATCATCTGTCGCTCCCTCCCCGGCGCGGATGTCTTCACCACGCCCCGCGCGATCGGTTCGTGCCGCACATTGGTCTTCTTCGCTTCGTACATACTCCTCGCCGTCATCGTGGGGCGACGCGGCCCCTGGACCGCCACTCGTGGCTCGTTGCGCGACTCATCAGGCCCGCCTGCCGGGCGCTCGGTGCTTGCAGATGGCTCACGGACCTCACTCACAGCTCCACCGTACCCGTATCCACCGACACCGCGTCAGACCGCGCATCGCATGTTCGCTCGGGACGTAACACGGTAATCATCCGGAATGTTCCCCTACGTTAGCCTTCAGCACGGTTGAAAGGAGATCGACTACCTCGTCCACCGTCTCTACCCTGATACGTTCGCGCGACCCGTCCAGTCTCAACTCGCGAGACCAGATCTTCCCTCCGGGCCCGGAAACGGCCGCGTACACGGTGCCGACGCGCTTACCGTCCTGCGGCTCGGGGCCGGCCACCCCGGTCACCGCCACCCCGTACGTCGCCTCGCACAGCCGTGCCGCCCCCGCGGCCATCGCCGCCGCCACCTCGGGATGCACCGCCCCCTCGGCGCGCAGCAACTCCCCCGGCACGCCCAGCACGTCACGCTTGACCTCGGTCGCGTACGAGATCACCCCGCCCCGGAACGCCTTGGACGCCCCCGCGACGGACGTGATC
>NZ_POUD01000137.1 GCF_003236395.1 Nonomuraea aridisoli
CGCCCGGACGACACGGCCTCCCCAGCCCCGGCGAGCGTAGGGGAGATCGCCGGGCTGCGGCCGCGCAGGCGTCCCGGCGACGGGGGCGAGGTGTCCGGCGCCGACGTCGACCTGATCGACGGCCTCACCCCCGAGGCCGGGCGGGTCGTGCGGGCCTGGCTGCTCGACCGGCCGTCGGCCGCCGCGCGGCAGGCCCGCCTGCAGGTGCTGGCCGCGTTCCTGCGCTGGCTGCGCGCGAGCGAGCCGGCCCTCGACCCGCTCGCGGCCACCGGCGCCCACCTGGACGCCTACTGCGACGCCGCCCTGACCGGCACGCTGACCGTGGGCGTGCGCAGGCCCGGCAGGCCGCTGTCCGGCACGACGGTCAACCGCAAGCGCGCCGTGTTGTCGTCCTTCTACGCCTACGCCTGGCGGACCGGCGCCGTCTCCCACGCCGTCCACCCGGCGGGGGAGCCGCGGCCGCTCACCCGCGACGACCGGCGGCTGCTGCGCCGGGGCGTGTCCCGGCTGGCCGCCGGCGGGCGCGCCTGCGAGGCCGTGGCCGTGGCGCTGCTGGAGGCGACCGGCGCCCCGGTGGCGGCGCTGGCCGACCTGACCGTGCAGGACCTGCGGGGCCTGGCCGACGACGGGCCCGCCATCGTCACCGTGCACGACGGCCACGGGGATCTCGTCGCCTTCCCCGTCCCCGAGCCGGTCCGGCCCCTGCTGCGGGAGTTGTCCGGCGCCCGCGCGCCGGGGGAGCCGCTCATCGGCCCCGAGGACGGCGGTCCCGCCGACACGCGGTGGGTGGCGGCGGCGCTCGTCGAGGCCGCCCTGGCGGGCGGCATGCCCCGCGCCCGCGCCGAGGTGCTGCATCCGGGCGTGATGCGCGCCCGGACGGTCACCGACCTGCTGCGCGACCCCTCTCCCTGAATCCGGGCGGTGTGACGGCGCCGGCCCGTAGGGTCAGACGGGCCCGGCCACCTCCACAGGGTCGTCCACGAGCTGCGCCAGTTCGGGGGCGATCATGCGCAGGCGGGCGAGCGCGTGGTGGGGTCTGGCTCTTGACGGTGCCGACCGAGCAGCCGAGCACGTCGGCGGTCTGCGCCTCGGTGAGGTCCTCCCAGAAGCGCAGCACGATCACGGCGCGCTACCGGGGCCCGAGCCTGGCCGGCGCCTGGCGTAACACGATCCGGTCGAGCGCGGCCTCGACCTTGGCCAGGACGGTCTGCAGCAGGAAGCGGTCGTGACGATCCAATGTGGGGATCTCCTCTCGCCCGTGCCCAACGCCGCCGAGCGGGCGAAAGGTTGCAGTCTCCT
The DNA here is from genome assembly GCF_003236395.1 of Nonomuraea aridisoli. Classification (GTDB taxonomy): domain Bacteria; phylum Actinomycetota; class Actinomycetes; order Streptosporangiales; family Streptosporangiaceae; genus Nonomuraea; species Nonomuraea aridisoli. Next base: position 1,300 of record NZ_POUD01000137.1, read on the forward strand.
GGGGATCACCCGCCGTGCGGGGGCGGTCAGCGGGGGCGGACGGCGAGGGCGGTGGCCCGGCTCATGGCGTCGCGGACCTGCTCGGGCGGGTCGCCGCGGCGCAGGCTCGTCAGGGCGGCGGCGCCGACCGCGCCCACCACCGCGCCGACCAGGGTGGCGGCCTCGATCGCGTCGAGTTCGTCCGGGTACGCCCGCAGCAGCGCCTCGGTGAGGTCGGCGTGGGCGGCGAGGAAGCGTTGCAGCAGCCGGGCCTGGACGGCCGGCGTCGAGGTGAGCAGGCCGGCCCGCAACCCCGCCAGCCCGCCGGCCAGGTCGGTGTTCCAGGTGTTGACGATCATCTCCTCGATCGCCCGGCCCAGCACGTCGGCGGGGCTCTCGCCGGGGCCGCGGCCGGCGATCACGTCGATGCCGAGGTCGACCCGCACCCGCGTGTGGGCCAGCAGCACGTCCTCCTTGGTGGCGAAGTGCAGGAAGAACGTGCGGGTGGACACGTCGGCCGCCTCGGCGATCTCGGCCACGGTGGTCTGGTCGTAGCCGTGCTGTTCGAACAGCCGCATCGCCTCGGCGACGAGCGCCTCACGCGTGCGCTGCTTCTTGCGTTCCCGGCGCCCCGGCTCCTCTGCCACGGCGCCACATGCTACAGCAGCTGCATCGCTGCACCGGCTGCACCCGGCGGACGGGAAGGAAACCGTAAGGGCGCCGTAAGAGGGTTCGGCGAAGCTGAAGGCACATGAGGCACCGGCACCACCTGAAGGGAACGACTCCTATGCGCAAGCTGAAGCTCCAGGTCCAGACCACCATCGACGGTTACATGGGCGGCCCGGACGGCCGGATGGACTGGCTGACGATGCCGTGGACCGGCGACATGAACGCCCACGTCGACGCCCTGACGGAATCGGTGGACACCATCGTGCTCGGACGCAGGCTCGCCGAGGGGTTCATCCCGGCGTGGGAGTCAGGCCCGGAGGGCGAGGACCAGAAGTCGATCGACTGGATGAACGGCACCCCCAAGGTCGTGATCTCCCGCAGCCTGACCGAGTCCCCCTGGAAGAACGCCGTCGTCGAGGGCGGCGACCTGACCGAGACCGTCGAACGGCTCAAGAGCGGCCCCGGCGGCGACCTCATCACGTACGGCGGCGCGACCCTCGCCTCCGCCCTCATCGCCCGGGGCCTGATCGACGAGCTGCACCTCTTCGTCAACCCGGTCTCCATCGGCGGCGGCCTGCCGGTCTTCCCCGACGGCACGCACCGCTTCCGCCTGGTCGCCGCCCGCCCGTTCGACTGCGGGATCACCGCCCTGCACTACGAGCCCGAGCGCTCCTGAACCGCGGCTGCGGCGGCGAGCGCCCTGAGCCGGGCCGCGTGCCCGGGGACGTGCTCCTCGGCGCGGAGCCGGATCAGCTCGCCCCACGTGATCCGCTGGTCAGGGTGCGCCCGGCCGTCGCGGCCCACCAGACGGATCCGCGCGGGCGTGGCGGCGGCCTCGCCGGGCATCTCCTCGACCAGGGCGCTGAGGCGCGCCGCGTGGCGGCGTACCAGGTCCACGCGTTGGGCGTGGGTGGTCGAGCCGATCAGGGAGGCGATGGCGGCCTCGTCCATCGCGTCGCGGTTGTCCACCGTGACCGGACGGCCGGACAGCACGTCGCGTGCCGCGGCGGTGAGCAGGCGGTCGCTCAGCGCGACGTGGCTCAGCGTCCAGTCGACGGCGGACCTCGCGTCCGCGGTGAGCGGGGTGGTGGCGCCGATCGCTTCGGCCGCGGCGAGCAGGTCGTCATAGGCGGTGCGGAGGGCGGTCGTGTCCATGGTCTCTCCTCAGGCGCGTACGCGGGTGCGGATGAACAGGGCCATCAGGCAGAGCACGGCCACCGCGCAGGCGAACGACTGGACGGCGCCGAGCGGCCCGGTCACGGTGGCGAGGAGGCCGACGCCGATGACCGGCGCGCCGACCCCGAGGCAGACGATCACGTAGAAGCCGGAGAGCACCCCCGCGCGGCGGTCGGCCGGCGCGGCCAGGTGGACCGCGGTGAGACCGCCGAGCAACGCCAGGCCGTGGCCGACGCCCGCGATCACGGTCGCGGCGAGCAGCAGGGCCAGGGAGGACAGGCCGCCGGCGAGGGCCAGCCCGACGAGCCCGGTCGCCAGCAGGGGCAGGCCGAGCAGTTCCAGGGCCCGGGCCGGTCTGCCGTGGCCGGCGAGCTGGGCCAGGGCCGAGCTGAGCAGCATGAGCGCGACCGAGGCGCCGCCGAGCAGCAGGTTCGCGCTGCCCGACAACGTGGCGACACAGGTCGGCGCGAGGCTGAGGAACAGCCCCGTCACGGCGAACGCGAGGAAGGCGGACGTCCCGCCGGCGGCGAACACCGTGCGCGCCGCGGCGGGGAGCGCGGGACGGCGGGGGCGCCCGCCGGCCCCGGGCCGCGACGCCGGGAACGCCGCGATCACGCCGGCCGCCGGCACCAGCAGCGCGATCTCCACCGCGAACGGCAGGACGTCCCGTGCCGGGGCGTATTCGGCGAGCAGCCCGGCCAGCACGGGGCCAAGGCCGAGACCGCCCGCCGAGACCGCCCGCCGAGACCGCCCGCCGAGGCCATCGTGGACACCAGCGCCGCCTTGTGCCGGTCGCCGGTGGGTTCGAGCTCCTGTCAGCGCCGCGGTCGACGGACCCGAGGCCGCGCCGAGCGCGAGACCCTGCAACATCCGGGCGGCGAACCGCCACTCCGTGCTCGCGGTCCCCCAGAAGCGCCATCGGCTCGCGCGAGGCGTCATGCGTTCCCTCCCATGTTCGAGGTTACCGAACATAACACATGTTCGGAGGATGCGAACATGGGAGGTATGCTGGGCGGCATGGCCAGCCGAACCGCGACAGAGCTCGTCCATCCCGGCCGCGACCAGCTGCGGTTCACCGCCGTGCTGGCCGCTCTCGGCGACCCGATCCGGCTGGCCGTCGTCGCGCGGCTCGCGGACGTCGAACCCGACGGCGAGCTGGCGTGCACGACGTTCGCGCTGCCGGTCAGCAAGTCCACCCAGAGCGGCCACTTCAAGGTCCTGCGCGAGGCCGGCGTCATCCGCCAGCGCGACGAGGGGACGCGGCGGCTGAACCGGCTGCGCCGCGACGACCTCGATGCCCGCTTCCCCGGCCTGCTCGACCTCGCGATCCCGCAGGGACGCGAGGTGATCGCCGGCTGGCTCGCCGGGGACGGCCGTTAGCGAGGGCGGTGTGTCACCGTCAGCAGGTGGCCGCTGACGCCGAGCAGCGAGGGCACCGATTCGACGGACCGCTGCGCGTCCAGCAGGAGCGCCCGGCGTTCGGGGTCGTCCAGCCAGTCGCCGATGTCGCCCATCAGCCAGAAGGCCCCCTCCAGCCCGTACTGCGCCACCTCGGGGAGCCCGGCGTCGGCGAACTCGCCCGGCACCTCCTCGGGATGGTGGAAGTAGGCGGTGAAGCCGCGCCCCGGAGAGAACATGATCCGCGCCGCGCCTCCGCCAGGGCCCGCACCCGGTCGGCCCGCTCGGCCAGGTGGTAGAGCGGCCCCAGCAGGAGCACCGCGTCCACGCTCGCGTCGGTCACCGGCAGCGACCGCGCGTCGCCGGGCCGGGCCCGCACTCCGGCCAGCGCCGACGCCCGCTCCACATGCAGCGGTACGGGGTCCAGCAGCTCCACGTCGTAGCCGTCGGCGCTCAGCTGCTCGGCGTGCACGCCGGTGCCGCCGCCGACGTCGAGCACGCGGGCCGGCGGCGGGGGCAACCTGCGGCGCAGCACGTCCTGCGTGCGCCAGAACTCCAGCCGGCCGCGACCCTGGCGCAGCCGGTCGTGCTCTCTGTCCTGCTCGTAGTAGGCGAGCAGCTCCCGTGTCACTCCCATGCTCGATCCTGCTGAACCGCGGGCACGGCGGGCAAACGGTTTTGGCGGCGGTGGTCACGGCCAGGTCTTGCGGAACCCCCCGGACGGCAGGGCTATTGCCAAGGGCGGTATCGTAATTGCGAAATTTCGTAATTGCATGGATAAAGCCAATGCAAGGGGTGACATGACCACTGCAGTGGCGGCCGCGATCCGCGAGCGGGCCCGGTCGGTCTGGCAGGCGCTGGGAGAGGCCCGCCGGGACGACGACGCTCACGCCACGCTCCTGGCCGCGGACGACTGGGACGAGGTCCAGCGCCTCGCCCGCGCCCATGGCGTGAACCTCGACGACATCACGGGCGGCAAGGACGACCAGAGCGCGTGATGTCCGTCCCGCTCTACGAGGCCAAGGCCGAATTGTTCCGGCTGCTCGGCCACCCTGTCCGCATCCGCGTGCTGGAGCTGCTGCAGGTCCGTCCCATGCAGGTGCGCGAGCTGCTGGCGGAGATCGAGGTGGAGGCCACCGGCCTGTCCCAGCACCTCGCCGTCCTGCGCCGCTCCGGCATGGTGACCGCCCAGCGCGAGGGCTCCACCGTCGTGTACGCGCTGGCCGGCGGCGGCGTCGCCGAGCTGCTGCGGGCCGCGCGCGACCTGCTGACCCAGAAACTGTCCGGGCAGAACGAACTGCTGAGCGAGCTGCTGGCCGAGAAGCTGGACACCGGCGTCAGGTGAGCGCCCTCATGACGGCGGGCCTGGCCCGTCTGCGCTCCGTGCTGCCCGCCCACGCCGACCTGGCCGCCATGGGCCGCCGCCCGCGCCGCGACCTGCTGGCCGGGCTCACTGCTCGACGGCACTCGTCGCGATCGTCGCGTTGCCGCTGGCGCTCGGCTTCGGCATCTCCTCCGGCCTGGGCGCCGAGGCGGGCCTGGCCACCGCCGTGGTGGCCGGGGCGCTCGCCGCCGTGTTCGGCGGCTCGGGCCTGCAGGTGTCCGGCCCGACCGGGGCGATGACCGTGGTGCTGGTGCCGATCGTGCACGAGCACGGCCCCTCCGGCGTCCTGACGGTCGGGCTGCTGGCCGGGGTGATGCTGATCGGCCTGGCGCTGGCCCGCGCCGGGCGGTACATGGCGCTCGTCCCGGCGCCCGTGGTCGAGGGGTTCACCCTCGGCATCGCCTGCGTGATCGGCCTGCAGCAGGTCCCGGCCGCGCTCGGCGTGCCCACTCCGGAGGGCGACCAGGTCGTCGCGGTGGCCTGGCAGGCCGTGCTCGACTTCCTGGCCGAGCCGCAGTGGCCGGCCGTGGCCATCGCGGCCGGCGTGGCCGTGCTCATGCTGGCCGGCGCCCGGTGGCGGCCCACCGTGCCGTTCTCGCTGATCGCCGTCGTCGCCGCCACCCTGGCCGCGGAGCTGACCGGCCTGGACGCGGCCAGGATCGGCGAGCTGCCCGCCGGCCTGCCCGCGCCGTCCCTGGCCTTCCTGGACGTCTCCGCCCTCGGCTCGCTGCTGGCCCCGGCCGTCGCGGTCGCCGCCCTTGCCGCGCTGGCGCACGCGGCGATCCTGGCCGTGATCGTGTTCACCGCCGCGGGCCTGGTCGCGCGGATCCCGCTGGCCGCGCTCGCCGGCGTGCTGCTCGCGACCGCGATCCGGATGGTCGAGGTCGGCTCGGTCAAGGCCATGGTGCGCTCCACCCGGGGCGACGCCGTGGTGCTGATGCTCACCGCCGTCGCGACCCTGGCGCTCGACCTGGTCCAGGCCGTCATCCTCGGGCTGATCGCCGCCGGGGCGCTCGCGTTGCGGGCCATCGCGCGCAACGTCCGGCTGGACACCGTGCCGCTCCGCCCCGACCTGCCGGAGGACCACACCGAGGCCGAGCACGAGCTGCTCGCCGAGCACATCGTCGCCTACCGGCTGGACGGGCCGCTGTTCTTCGCCGCCGCCCACCGCTTCCTGCTGGAGCTGTCGGAGGTCGCCGACGTCGCCGTGGTCATCCTGCGCATGTCGCGCGTGACCACCATCGACGCCAGCGGGGCGCTGGTGCTCGGCGACGCCATCGACCGCCTGCAGCGGCGCGGCATCACCGTGTACGTCTCCGGCATCCGCGACGGCCACCACCAGCCGCTGCAGGCACTCGGCGTGATCGCCCGCCTGGACGCGGCCGGCAAGGTGTTCGCCACCACCCCGGAGGCGATCGCCGCCGCCCGCGAGCGGCTGCACCACACCGGCCGGCTGCCGGCCGGGGAGCCCTGAGCGGCCTCACACCTCGCCGAGGAACCCCGGGCCCGGCAGCCCGAACCGGTCGCGGAAGCCGGCGTTGAGCGCGATCAGCTCCCGCATCGGGACCGGGCTGCGGGTGGCGCCCGCCAGGTCGGCCTGGGCCTCCTGCGACCACAGGAAGGGATAGAACGCGACGCCCTGGTCGAGGGCCAGGGCGGAGACCTCCTCGCGCCAGCCCGGCCAGCGCAGCCCGTCGTAGAACAGCTCCAGCCGGCCGGACAGCAGCCAGCTCAGCCACGTGCCGTAGCCCAGCTCCAGGGCCTCCCACTCCAGGGAGTCGGGGGCGAAGTACACCATCTGGCCGGGCTCGCCGGGACGCCCCGACGCCGCCGGGTCGGGGCCGTTCAGCACGAAGACCCCGCCGAGCACGTCGTGGGCGACGACCAGCCCGTCCGGCGGACGCCACGCCGGGTCGAACGCCTCGGGGAAGCCGTTCACCCGAGCCAGCCCCGGCAGCGCGCCGGCCGTCGTGCCGCCGAACACCCGCAGCCACCCGCCGTCGAGCAGGAGCCCGCCGCAGTGCAGGGCCATCGCGCCGAGCGCCGAGCCGGCACTCACCTGCAGCCGCAGCAGGCAGGCGCGGCCCTGGCCGGGGTCGCCGGGCAGGACCTCCAGCGGCACGGAGGTCCTGGCGAACTCCTCCTGTAACACCGGCCAGGCCGGCTCCGCCACGTCGATCAGTTCACCGAGCTCTCGCATCGGGACATCCTCCCAGCCGATCAGGCCGGCCACGACGGGCACCGCCACGTCCGGCCGTCCCACTCCACGGGGAACGGCGCCGCGTGGGGCAACGGCGCCCCCCATACCCGCCGGCCCAGCCCGCACAGCGCGTCCAGGCCGGTGGTGAGACTGGCCACATGGCCCACGACGGCGACGGTCTCGCCCGGATGGGCGCTGGCGATCGAGGTGAGCGCGGTGGCGACCCGCGCGGCGACGGTGTGCCCGTCCTCGCCGTCGGCGACCGCCTCGCCCAGCTCGCCGTCCACGAGCCAGGAGCGCAGGACGGCGAGCGTGCGTGCCCGGGTCGCCGCGTCGCCGGAGCCCTCCAGCCGGCCGAGGCCCATCTCGCCCAGCCCCGCCACGACGGCGACCGGCACGCCGAGCGTGCCCGCGATGATGTCCGCGGTCTCCCTGGAGCGCGCGGCGGTGCTGGCGTAGACCCGGGTGACGCCCTCGTCGTGCAGGAGCCGCGCCACGCCGGCCGCCTGGCGGCGGCCGGCCGGCGTCAGCCGGACCAGGGGGAGGGCTCCGGGGGTGCCGGTGTTGCCGGCCTCGGCGTGGCGCAGGCACACCAGCCGTACGTGATCAGCCATGACCCGACCCTACGGCGGCGTCAGAGCCCCATGAGCTCCGACGAGACCTTCCAGAGGCGGGCGGCGGCGTCGGGATCGACCGCGTGCGGCTGCACGCCGGTCGGCACCTCGGGGCCGGCGGCCACGGCGGCCTCGGCGCAGTCCTCGAAGTAGCGGCCGGAGACGCCCTCGACCAGCGGCGAGGCGGCCAGCAGGACGGACGTGGCCGCGCCCTGCTCGGGTGTGCGCCAGTCGTAGGTGTCGAAGATCTGCTGCATCTCGGGCGTGAGGTGCGCATGGCGCTGGAGCCCCGTGCGGATGCCTCCGGGGTTGAGGGAGTTGGCCGTGATGCCGTCGTCCGCCCAGCGCACGGCCGCCTCGACGGCGAAGAGCGCGTTGGCGGACTTGGACTGGGCGTAGGCCGCCCACGCCTCGTACGGGCGGCGTTCGAAATGGAGGTCGTCGAAGACGACCGGCGCCCTGCGGTGGGCGTTGGAGCTCACGGCCACCACCCGCGCACCCCCGGCGGCGGCCAGCGCGCCGTGCAGGCCGAGCGCCAGCCGGAAGTGGCCCATGTGGTTGGTCGCGAACTGCAGCTCCCACCCCTCGCCGGTACGGCGCAGGTCCGGCAGCGCCATGATGCCGGCGTTGTTGACCAGGACGTGCAGGGGGCCCTCCCACGCACGGGTGAAAGCGTCCACCGAGGACGGATCGGTCAGCTCCAGCGGCGCCACGGTGACGTCCGCGCGGCCGGTCGCCGCGGTGATGCGGGCGGCCACCTCGCGCCCGGCCTCCAGGTTGCGCACGGCGAGCGTCACCTGCGCGCCGGCGGCGGCGAGCGCGCGGGCCGTCTCGGCGCCGATGCCGGAGGCGGCCCCCGTGACGACGACACGCCTGCCGGACAGGTCCACCCCGTCGAGAACCTCGTCGGTGGTCGATTTCGGGCCGAAAGGAGTGGTGACAAGGGACATGATGCGATCCTCTGCTGGAACCGTGCCCGGACACGCGGCACGGTAAGATAAAGCGGAGCAAGCTCCGGATATGTCGCCAGACTATCCGGAGCATGCTCCGCTTGCAAGCAGAGAAGGAGACCGTGCATGTCCGACACCCCTCCGCGCGCCCGGCGGGCCGACGCGCAGAGGAACCGCGAGCGCGTGCTGGCGGCAGCCGTACGGGCCTTCTCCGAGCACGGTCCCGAGGCGAGCGTCAACCTCGTCGCGAAGGAGGCCGGGGTCGGGATCGGCACGCTCTACCGGCACTTCCCGACGCGTGAGGCGCTGATCGAGGCGGCCTACCGCAACGAGCTGACCGCCGTGTGCGACGCGGTCACCGGCGTGCTGGAGGCTCATCCGCCGCTGGAGGCCATGCGGGTGTGGATGGACCGGTTCCTCGACTACATGACCACCAAGATCGGCATGGCGGACGCGCTGCGGGCGGTGATCGCCTCGGGCGGCGACCCGTACGCGCAGAGCCGCACGCTCCTCGACGAGGCCGTCGGCCGGCTGCTGGCCGCGGCGCAGGAGGCCGGCGAGATCCGCGCCGACGCCGACGCGCACGACGTGCTCATCAGCCTGAGCGGCATCGCCCTCGCGGCCGGTGCGCCGGAGCGGCGGGAGCAGGCGCGGCGGCTCGTCGGCCTGCTGATCGACGGCCTCCGCTACCGGCCCGCTTGAGAGGCGGCGGCGGGACGGTGATCCACGAGTCCCGGTCGCCGGGCGGGAAAGCGGAAGGCCCGCCCTGACGGGAGTCCCGTCAGGGCGGGCCGACGACCTTCACGGAGGTCTCGCCGCCAGCGCGCTGGGTCAGTCGAAGGTGATGACCCGGCGGCCGCCGCCGGCGCCGCTCGCCATGGCGTCGAGCGCCGCGGGGGCCTCGTCCAGGGTGATCGGCGTTACCGGCGGGAGGATGCCGTGCTGCGCGGAGAAGGCCAGCGTGTCGCGGGTGTCGTGCGGCGAGCCCGACGGCGAGGCCATCACGTGCAGCCGGTTGAGCACCATCGGCTGGGCCTGCAGGGTCAGCGGCGTGTTGTCGTAGCCGCAGAGCACGAGCGTCCCGTCAGGGGCGAGCCCGCCGAGCACGGACGCGGCCGCCGCGTTGGACGGCGCGGCGTTCAGGATGACGTCCGCGCCGCCGCCCCAGGCCTTGAGCGCCGCGGCGGCGTCGGTCTCGGCACTGGCGATGTACAGCTCGGCGCCGAGCTCCTTGGCACTCGCCTCGCCGCGCGAGGACCGGCCGACCACCGCCACACGCGCGCCCATCGCGAGCGCGTACCGGACGGCGAGCGCGCCGACGCCGCCGGCCCCGACGACCGCCACCCGCGAGCTCGGCGTGGCCCCCGCCCTGCGCAGGCCGTTGAACGCGGTCAGCCCCGCGCACATCAGCGGCGCAGCGGCCACCGGGTCGAGCCCGGCCGGCAGCGGCGTCACGAAAGCACCCTTGAGCAGCGCGTACTCGGCGTAGCCGCCGTCCTTGACGATGCCGGTGATGCGCTTGGACGGGCAGAGGATCTGGTCGCCGCGGACGCAGTAGTCGCAGTGCCCGCACGAGTCGTACAGGAACTGGCCCCCCACCAGGTCGCCCACGGCCAGGCCGGACACGCCGCCGCCGACCGCGGCCACCGTACCGGTGATCTCATGGCCGGGGACCACCGGGAACCGCGCGAACGGGAAATGCCCCCGGATCAGGTTGAGGTCGGTGAAACAGACACCGCAGGCCTTCACCTTCACCACGACCTCGCCGGGGCCCGGCTCCGGGACGTCCCGTTCGGTCAGGGTCAGCGGGGCGTCCACCGCGGTGGCGAGTGCTGCGCGCATATCGATTCCTCCTCGGCCAAAGCTGATCGGAGAGCCTCCGGTCATGTATTCAGGGATGTCAGGGGTGATGCCCCGCGATCCGCCTCATCCAGCGTGCCGCACCCGTGCCGTCGCGGAGACGATCAACCATGGGTCGTCAACCCCAGCTAGCGACCCTGCCGAACGCGGGCCCCCGGGTGTGCCGCCACACCTCCGCCGGATCGAGCTCCCGCAGCCGCGGGACGATCGCCGGGTCGTCGGGGACGAACCAGAGCAGCCGCTGGGCGGCGTCGACCGTGGTGATGTTGTTGCAGACGACGTGGATGACGCCGAGGACGGGATTGACGATCCGCTTGTCCTCCTCGTGACGGACCTTCACCTCACGCGCCTGCCACAACTCGGAGAACTCGGGGCTGGCGCGCAGCAGGTGACGGATCAGGTCACCGCTGACGCGGTCGGAGGGCCCGCGCCTGGCCACCACGGCCCGCAGGTCGGAGACGAGCAGCCGGGAATGGTAGTCGTGCTCGTCCGGAGGATAGAGCACGCGGGTGTCGGGGTCGGTGAACCAGTGGTAGATGAAGCTGGACTCGATCCCGGTCAGCCCCGACTGCGGCCCGACCAGCACCTGCGCGGCGTGGTTCTGCACCACGACCTGGTGCATGTCGGTGATCACCATGGCGGGGGTGTCGTCGAGCCGCTCCATGAGCTGGCGCAGCGCCGCCTGCATCTGCAGCGGCTCCGAGCCGAACGGCGGCGTCCGCCCCGCCAGGTAGAACAGGTGGTCCGTCTCGTCGCCGTCGAGCCGCAGCGTGCGGGCCAGCGCGTGCAGGACAGGGTCGGACGGGTTCTGCCCGCGCCCCTGCTCCAGCTCGGAGTAGTAGTCGACGGAGATGCTGGCGAGCCGCGCCACCTCGTCGCGGCGCAGGCCGGGGACCCGCCGCCTGGTCCCTGGCGGCAGGCCGACGTCGTCGGGGCGAAGCCGGCCTCGGCGCGACTTCAAGAAGGCCCCCAGTTCAGCGAGATCCACCGTGTCCCCCGTCGTCCCCCGTCGTCCCTGTCGTCCCTGTCGTCCCCGTCTCTCTGCTTTCCACGGGGCTCCACTGTAGTCATGCCCGCGGAGGTGCGGAGATCGTCCGCCCGGGTCAGTCCACCGGGCCGCCGGCGACGTACAACACCTGGCCGGAGACGAATCCCGCGCCCGGGCCGGCCAGGAACGAGACGGCGTGCGCGACGTCCTCCGGCTGCCCGACCCGGCCGACCGCGATGGTCCGCGCCGCCTGCTGCGGGAACTCCTCGAAGCCGATGCCGAACCTCCTGGCCGAGGCCCTGGTCATGTCGCTCACCACGATGCCCGGCGCGACGGCGTTGGCGGTGCTGCCGTGCCGGCCGAGCTGGAGGGCGAGGGACTTGGTGAAGCCGGTCAGCCCCGCCTTGGCGCTGCCGTAGTCACGCGGGCCGCGTCGCCGGTCGCGGAGATGCTCGACATGCTGACGATCCGCCCCCACCCGGCCTCGATCATGTACGGGACGACGGCCCGCGTGACCAGGAACGGCCCGCGCAGATTGATCCCGAGCACCTCGTCCCACTGCCCGGTGGTCATCTTGACGAGCTCGGCACGGGACCGACCCCCGCGTTGTTGACCAGCACCGTCGGCGGCCCCAGCTCCGCCGCGACCCGGGCGACGGCGGCGGTCACGGCGGCCTCGTCCGCCACGTCGGCGGTCACCGCCGGCGCCGTGCCGCCGGCGTCCCCGATGGCCCGCGCGGCGGCGGCGCAGGCGGGGCCGTCCACGTCGAGCAGGCCGACCGGCAGTCCGTCGCGGGCCGGCCGCGCGGCCACCGCGGCGCCGATGCCGTGGGCCGCTCCGGTCACGATCGCGATCCGTGGTGCAGAGGTCATGTCCGTCACGCGGAGCAGTTCATCGCGGCGCCGGCCGGCCGCCAATGGATGTAGCCTTCGGCTTAATGATCAGCTTCGAGCTCAGCGTGGAGGACCTCGCTGACACCAGGTTCGCGATCTCGCCGCTCAACGAGACGATCTTCAGTCTGCGGGTGCTGCGCGACCCCGGCCTGCACGCGCTGCACCTGCCGTGGCGCAGGTCGGCGCTCGCCCGGCTCGATCCGGCCGACGCCGCCCTGCTGGTGTCCGTGGTGGGGGAGAAGCTCGCGCTGCCCGACTTCCTCACGCCCCGGCCCGCCGTCTTCGCGCCGTCCTTCGACGAGGAGCTCGCGATCGTCCGGCGGACACCCCCGCACGTCGTCCGCCACGACCTCGAGGCGGCACTCGTGGCCGAGCCGCTCCCGGAGGACGACGCCGCGGCCGCCAGGCTCCGCGACGACGTCTGCGACGCGCTGGCGCGCCTTTGAGCGTGGCCACGCTCTGGGAGGCGGCCCCCGCCGCCGCCCCGTCCGCGCTGACCGCGCTGCTCGGCGCGCCCAGGGCCCGGCTGCTGCGGCTGCTGGACGAGCCGCTGCCCACGGTGGAGCTGGCCCGCCGGGTGCGCGTCACCCCGAGCGCCGTCTCCCAGCACCTGCGCGTCCTGTACGCGGCCGGCCTGGTCACCCGCGCCCGCGACGGCCGCCAGGTGCTCTACCGCCGCAGCCCCCTCGGCGACGAACTGGCCGCCCCGCGCCCATGACTCACTCGCTCTCGGACAGGCGCGCGGTCTGGGCCTTGAGCACGGCGATCGTGTTGACGACGTAGTCGCCGATCGCGGCGAGCTCCCGCTCGTCGTACTTCGTCATCAGGGCGCTCATCTCGCGGCCGAGGTCGGCGAAGATGGCGCCCAGGTCGGGGGCCCCGCTGGTGTCGGCGCACACCAGCACGCGGCGGCGGTCGCCTGGGTCGGTCACGCGGCGTACGTAACCCGCGCGCTCCAGGCGGTCGACCAGCGCGGTGATCGCGCTCGCGCCCAGCCGCAGCTCCGCCGCCAGCGCCCCGGCGGGCAGCGGGCCGTTCCTGGTGATGATGCCCAGGGCCTTGTGGTCGGCGGCGTTGAGGCCGAGCCGCCGCGCGACCGCCTCGTGGAAGAGCACCACCGCCGTGCTCAGCTCCCAGCCCAGCTCCGCACCGTCCATCAGCCCTCCGATATTTCGATCAAATGTATATTTCATTGTATTGAAGTAGTCTGTGTCGCATGAGTCTACGTACCGGCTTACTCCTCAGCCGCGAGGCGGCGCGCTGGGGGCTGCGTTTCCACGGACGGCATGCCGGCATGATCGTCGGGCTGTCCATGATCCCCACCGTGCAGCGGTTCGTCGCGGTGGCCTGGGGAGACGACCTGCCCGCGGCGGCCGGCGTCGCGGGGGAGCTGCTCACCGGGGCCGTCCGCGTCCTGCTGATCTTCCTGATCTGCCGTCTCGCGTTCGTCCGCGACCCCGAGGTCGCCGGGCTCGGCGAGCGGTGGCGGCGCGTCGCGTGGTTCGTCGACCACCGGCGCGGCGACTTCCTGATCCAGTTCGCCGTGCTCGGCACCGCCTTCGCGCTCTTCGACCTCGTCCCCAACCTGGCCATCCAGACGCTGGCCCCGGAGGGCGCGCGCGAGTGGGTGACCGCGGTCGTGGTCGCGATCAAGAACCCGACCGTGATCGCCTTCACCTTCGTCTGGATGGCCGGCGTCGCCCGCCGGATGATGCTGGCCGCCCCGGAGCCAGCCGGCGCCCGCTGAACGGCGCTCAGCTCGCCCGGTTGATCTCCAGGGCGCGCAGCAGGGTGAGAAGCGTCTGGTTGAGCGGCGTCGGAACGCCGTGCGCGGAGCCGAGGCTGACGACCGCACCCGTGATCACCTCGTGTTCGGTCGTCCGTCCCGCGACGCGGTCGTACAACATGGACGTCCCGGCGTCGGGGGACAGGCTGTCATAGAACGCCATCGCCCACGCCACGTCGTCGCCGGACAACGCCGCTCCGGCCGCCGCCCCCACCGCCGCGGTCTCCGTGAGCAGGCCCTCGACGAGCGCGCGGACCTCCGGCTCGCGCAGCACGCCGATCCTGCGCAGGGTCAGCGCGGTGACCGGGTTGGCGCCCACGTTGACGAGCAGCTTGCGCCAGGCCGCGGTGGTGAAGTCGGCCACCGTGCGCACCGACAGCGCCGAGCCGGCCATCAACGCGGCGAACCGTTCGGCGTCCGGTTCCGGCGGCAGCTCCACGAGGTTCTTCTCGCGGTGCAGCACGTGGCCGCGCGCGATCGTCTCCGCGTTGACGTAGACCAGTGCGGGCAGCACCGGGGTGCCCGGCGGCAGCAGCGGCGCCAGCCGTTCGCGCTGGTCGACGCCGTTCTGCAGGACGACCACGACGGTGTCCGGGCCGGTGAGGGCGCGCAGCCAGGCCGCCGCGCCCGGGGTGTCCTGGGCCTTCGTGGCCACGAGCACCCAGTCGGCGGGCCTGGCCGCGCCCGGCTCGCCGACCACGTCGAGCGGCGGCCGGTGCAGCTCGCCGTCGCGCTCCACGACCACCTGCTCGGGCCGGGTCCGTACGCACAGCTGCACGTGGCCGCCGGTCTCGGCGGCGGCCGCCGCGACGACGACGCCGATCGCCCCCGCTCCGATGACCGCGATCTCGGGTCCCGCCGTGTCACCGCCCTCCCGGGTTCGCCGCACGTCCCGGCGCACCACCTGCTCAGCCATCGGCCAGCTCCTCCAACCGGCGCATGGCCTCCTGGGAGGCGGGATCGGCGGCCGGGAAGAGCACGTGCAGGAACTGGTCCCGGTCCTCGGGGGAGGTCACCACCTCCACCTCCAGGCAGATGCGGCCGGCGACCGGGTGCCGGATCGCCTTGCGCTCCCGGACCACGCTCGTGGCCACGTGGCAGTTCTCCCAGATGCGGGTGAAGATCGCGCTCTTCTCGCTTAGCTCGCGCAGGAGCTCGGCCGTGCGCGGGTCGTCCGGATGCCGGCCGACGTCCATGCGCAACATCCCCACCAGCCCCGTGACGGTGGTCTCCCAGTCCTCGTGGGTGCGGCGCGCCTCCTCCGACAGCAGCGCCCACCGCACCGCGTTCCGCTCGCGTGCCGGCAGCGCGTAGAAGTCGGTGAGCAGCACGCGCGCGGTGCGGTTGGCCGCCAGGACGTCCATCCGCCGGCCCGTGAGCACGGCGGGCACCGTCCCGAACGACTCCATGAGGCGCAGCATCCCCGGGCGCACGTGCTGGGCCCCCGAACCGCTCTGCCGCGCCGAACCCGAGCGCCCCCACGCCAGGTCCCACATGTGCTCCCTGGCCGGCGGATCCAGCTGCAGCACGTCGGCCAGCGCGTTCAGCACGCTCTCCGACGGCGCGATCTTCCGCCCCTGTTCGAGCCGTGTGTAGTAGTCGACGCTCATTCCCACCCGCTGTGCCACCTCTTCGCGGCGAAGCCCCGGCACCCTCCGCCGGGCGGCCGGGACACCTTCCCCGTCGGGCACAACCGACGCGCGCCGAGTGCGCAGGAATTCCCCCAGCGTGACTGCTTTCACTCTATTTCACCTGCCTTGTCGTCCCCGTTCGTCCCAAAGGGTAGTCCTGCGAGTCCTATGAACGACGGGCGCATCCTCGCCCTCCGAAGACGTCGATCGCTCTGTTTGGGTGAAGGTCCGGGTGCACAGGGCACCCGTCGCCCGGCTGCCCGCCGTGCCCCGCGGGGGTTCGTCCGGGAGCCGGCGTCCGGGGGACTTGAGAGCGGAGAGAGATGCATTCCTACGATTACGTGGTGGTGGGGGCGGGGAGCGCCGGCTGTGTGGTCGCCGCACGGCTGTCGCAAGACCCGGAGACCAGGGTTCTGCTCGTGGAGGCGGGCACGCCGGACGGCCCGGCGTCGATGGCCGTCCCGCCCGCCTGGCCCTCGCTGATCGGCAGCTCGGCCGACTGGGGGTTCGTCACCGTGCCGCAGCCCGGCACGGCCCAGGTCGTCCACCCCTATCCGAGGGGCAAGGTGTTCGGGGGAAGCAGCAGCATCAACGCCATGGCGTTCCTGCGCGGTCACCGCGCCGGCTACGACGCGTGGGCGGCGGGAGGCGCGACCGGCTGGGGGTACGACGATCTGCTGCCGTACTTCAAGCGCTCCGAGCGGGCGGCCGGGCGCGACCCGCGCCACCGCGGCACCGACGGGCCGATGCCGGTGGCGCCGCCCAGGAACGGCCACCCCCTCGCGTACGTCTACCTCGAGGCCGCCGCCGAGGCCGGCCACCCCACCTCGCCCGACCTGAACGGCGAGCACCAGGAGGGCGTGGCCTGGCTGGAGACGAACATCGTCGACGGGCGGCGCTTCTCCGTCGCCGACGGTTACCTGCGCCCGGCCCTCACCCGGCCGAACCTCACCGTGATCTCCAGCGCGCTGGTCCACCGGGTGGTCGTGCGGGGCGGCCGGTGCACCGGGATCGAGTACTCGGTCAACGGCGATCCGCGCAGCGCGCGGGCCGAGCGCGAGGTCATCCTCAGCGCCGGCTCGATCGGCTCGGCGCAGCTGCTCATGCTCTCCGGCATCGGTCCCGCCGCGCACCTGCGCGAGCACGGTCTCGGCGTCCTGGCCGACCTGCCGGGGGTGGGCGCCAACCTGCAGGACCACCCGCTGGCCGGGATCACGTACTCCGCGACCAGGCCCGTCCCGCCGACGGCCAACCAGCACAGCGACCTCATCGCCATGGTGCGCACCCGCCCCGGCCTGGCGTCCCCCGACCTCCAGCTGATCTTCCTGGACATCATGTACCACCCGCCGACACTGATCGGGCCGGAACACGGGTACACGATCGGGTTCAGCCTCATGCGGCCGCACAGCAGGGGCAGCGTCCGTCTCGCCGGGGCCGACCCGGCCGCCGCCCCGCTGATCGACCCCGGCTTCCTCCGTGACGAGCGGGACGTCGAGACGATGGTGACCGGGCTGCGGATGGCGCGGGAGGTCGGCGAGACGGAGGCGCTGGCCGGATGGCGGGGCAAGGAGGAGCTGCCGGGCGCCGCCGTCCAGGACGACGCCGAGCTCGCGGCGTACGTGCGCAGCGTGACGGGGCCGTACTTCCACCCGGTGGGGACGTGCCGCATCGGCGACGACCCGCTCGGCGTCGTGGACACCGAACTGCGCGTCCACGGCATCGACGGCCTGCGCGTGGTGGACGCCTCGGTAATGCCGTCGATCGTCGCGGCGAACCCGAACGCGACCGTCATCGCGATCGCCGAACGCGCCGCCGCCCTCATCACCGCCTGACGCGCCTCACGATCAACCGCTGAGCCTCCGCCGGTCCTGCCAGCGCACCTCGTCCTTGTGCGTGAGCCGGCCGTCGGTGAAGCACAGCCGGTACACCGGCCAGAGGGAGCGCGCCGTCGTCCGGTAGAAGCGGCACTCGTCGGTGCCCGGCGGGTCCTGCGGCGAACCGTCAGGCCGCCGGTCGCGCTCCGCCTGGTACGCCGGCAGCCGGGGCTCGACCGCCGGCAGGCTCTCGCCGACGCGCATCTGCGCGTACACCCCGGCCGGCAGCACCGAGCGTCGCGCGGCGTACACGTCGAAGCCGAACGTCAGGGCCAGCAGGGCAGTGGCCGCGGCGACCGGCATCCAGATCGCGTCGATGACACTGCGCCGCACCTTACGACGGGCCAGCGCGAGCTCCCGCCGCGCGTCAGGCGGCGCCCCCACCGGCCCGGCCGCCGCCCCGGGAACCAGCGGCAACCGCGCACCGACCACGAACCCGCCGTCCGCCAGGCCGGCATGGGCGGGGCCGGCGCGGAGGTGGCCGCCTGCCAGGCGGACGCGTTCGTCGAGGCCGATCAGGCCGTGGCCGGCTGATCCCGCGCGGGGTGGCGGGCCGTGCGGGGGTGCCGTGTTGGTCACCGTGACCACCGCTTCGCCGGCGTCGCGGTCCATGCCCAGGCGCACGGTGACCGAGGCGCCGGGTGCGTGTTTGGCGGCGTTCGTCAGGGCCTCCTGCACCACCCGGTAGACCGCGCGGTCGGCCATCGGCGGCAGCGAGTCCAGCTCGCCCTCCAGCGTCACCGCCATCCCGGCGGCGGCGGCCCGGTCGACGAGCGCCGCCACCGGGTCGTCCGACGGCAGCACCGGCGCGGGCTCGCCGCCCTCCCGCAGCACCCCGATGACCTCCCGCAGCCGCTCGGTGGCGCGGGCCGCGGCGGCGCGCAGCTCGCCGGCCGCCTGCCGGGCCGGGGGGTCGAGCCGCGGGTCCACCTGCAGCGCGGCGGCGCGCAGCGCGATCAGGCTCAGCTCGTGCCCCAGCGAGTCGTGCATGTCGCCGGCGATCCTGGAGCGCTCCAGCAGCCGTGCCCGCTCACCGGCCAGGTGCTGCTCCCGCTCCAGCCGCTCGGCCAGCTCCCACCCGGCGCGGACGATCTCGTCGTGCTGCCGCGCGTACCGGCCGGTCAGCCACGGCAGCATGATCGTCAGCAGTGCGGTGGCGAGCATCGACAGCCACTCCGACAGCCGCACGCCGGGCGTGAACGTCACCAGCGCCAGCCCCGCCAGGCACACCCCGCCGAAGAACAGCAGCCCCGTGCGCAGCGCGGGGGCCCGCCGGCCCAGCAGGAACGCCAGCAGCACCTGCGCGATCGTGAACCCGGTGGTGTACAGCTCGGCCGTCGCCGCGAGCCCCATGGCCGCCGGCACGGCCGCCGCCACCACCGGATGCCGGCGCCCGGCCGCCACCGCCGACGCCAGCAGCAGCGCCGCGACGGCCCGCGCCGCCAGGGGAGCCGCCCGCCCCGGCCCGAACGGCTCGTCCGCGATGAACACCGGCACGCTGATCACGAGCCACGACAGCAGGTCGGCGCCCCGCTCGCTCTCCGCCAACCGCTTGACACGCCTCATGGCGCCCCACGGTACGCGCCGCCGCACACCACGACACCTGACGAAAGTCGGTAACACCCGCTGCCGATCGTGCACGGTCGCCGTCCGGTCCCGCCTCCTACCGTCGGTGCCGCGAAACGCGGAACCACCCCAAGGAGCCAGATGATCAGCCTGCGCGGACTGACCAAACGCTACGGCGCCACGACCGCCGTGGACGACCTCACCCTCGACCTCACCCCGGGAACGGTCACCGGCTTCCTCGGTCCGAACGGCGCCGGCAAGTCCACCACCATGCGCCTCATCCTCGGTCTGGACGCCCCCACCTCCGGCGCCGCCCTGATCGGCGGACGCCGCTACGCCGACCTCGACCGCCCCCTGCGGACCATCGGCGCCCTGCTCGACGCCAAGGCCGTGCACCCCGCCCGCAGCGGACGCGACCACCTGCGGGCCATGGCACGCAGCCAGGGCGTCCCGGACCAGCGGGTCGAGGAGGTGCTCGCGCTGACCGGGATGACCGAGGCCGCCCGCCGCCGGGCGGGGACGTACTCGCTCGGCATGAGTCAGCGGCTCGGCATCGCGGGGGCGCTGCTCGGCGACCCCGCGGTGCTCATGCTGGACGAGCCGGTCAACGGCCTCGACCCGGACGGCGTGCGCTGGATCCGCACCCTGCTCAGGTCGCTCGCCGCCGAGGGCCGCACGGTGTTCGTCTCCTCCCACCTCATGAGCGAGATGGAACGCACCGCCGACCGGCTCGTCGTGCTCGGCCGGGGCCGGCTGATCGCCGACGAGCCGATGGAACGCCTGGTCGCCGCCGGCGGCGTGCTGGTGCGGGGGCCACGCCTGCGACCGCTCGCCGACGCCCTGCCGCAGGCCGGCTGGAGCGGCCCGGACGAGCTGACCGTCGTCGGCGCCACCCCCGAGGAGGTCGGCCGCCTCGCGTACGAGCTGGGGCTGCCGGTCTACGAGCTGCGTCCCGTCGGGCCCTCGCTGGAGGAGTCCTACCTGCGGCTGACCGAGACCGCCACCGAGTACGGAGCCCGCCGATGAACGCCCTGCCCCGCGCCGCCGCGGCCGAGTGGCTCAAGCTCCGCTCCGTCCGCTCCACCTGGTGGTGCGCGGGCGGCGCGGTCACGACGATGATGCTGGTCGCGGCGCTGGAGGCCGACAGCACGGGCAGGTACCTGCGGCAGCAGGACGCCGGCCCGGGATCGGCGGAAGCCGTCACGACGACCGTCGCCGGTGCCGAATGGGTGCTCTACATCTTCGCCGCGCTCGGCATGCTGGCCGTCACCGGCGAGTACGCCACCCGCACCATCGTCGTCACGCTGGCCTGCACGCCGTCCAGGAGCCGGCTGCTGCTGGCCAAGGCGGCCGTGGTGGGCGCGGCGTCGTTCGCGGCCGGGCTGCTGGTCGCCGCGCTCGGCGTCGCGGTGAGCGCGCCGATGTTGCACGACCTCTGGGACTTCGAGACCGGACGGGTCGCCGGGCGGATCCTCGCCATCGCGGCGCGGCTGGCGCTGGTCGCCCTGCTGGCGCTCGGGCTCGGCACGCTGATCCGCCGGTCGGCCGGGACCATCACGGTGGTGTTCGGGCTGGTGATGGTGCTGCCTCTGCTGCTGCAGGGACTGGCCGCCTGGTCGGGCGCCGCGTTCCTCACCGCCGTCGCCGGATACACGCCGGGGCCCGCCGGGCAGCGTCTCGTCGCGGGAGATCCGGTCGCCGGCCTGGTGCTCGCCGCGTGGGCCGCCGCCGCGCTGGCCGCGGCGACGTGGGCACTGCGCGCCCGCGACGCCTGACCGCCGTCACCGGCGCGTCACTCGCGGGAGACGATCCCGGCCTCGTACGCCAGCACGGCCGCCTGGACGCGGTTGCGCACGTTCAGGCGGCTCAGCAGGTGGCTCACGTACGCCTTGACCGTGCCCTCCACCAGGAACAGCCGCTCGCCGATCTCCGCGTTGGACAGCCCCGCGCCGACCAGCGCCAGCACCTCCCGCTCGCGCGGGCTGAGCACCGCGATGCGCTCCTTCGCCGCCGCCTGGGAGCTCATCCGGCCGCCGCTCACCTCCTGGATGAGCCGGTGGGCGATCTGCGGCGACAGGAAGGCGGCGCCGCCGTGCGCGGCCCTGATGCCGGCCATCAGCTCGTACGGATCGCCGGACTTGAGCAGGAAACCGCTCACGCCGCTGCCGAGGGCCCTGCTGATGTACTCGTCCTCGGAGAACGTCGTCAGCATCACGACCGCGACGTCCGGCGCCGCCCGGCGCAGCTCCTCCGCGGCGGCGAGACCGTCGAACACCGGCATGCGGATGTCCAGCAGCACCACGTCGGGCCGGTGCGCGCGGGCCAGCTCCAGCGCCTGCCGCCCGTCACCGGCCTCGGCCACCACCTCGATGTCGGGGGCGGCGGCGAGAATGGCCCGCACGCCAGCCCGCACCATCGCCTCGTCGTCGGCGAGCAGCACTCTGATCACGCCCCAGACGCTACTCCTCGGGACGGTCGGCGGGCGCCGGGGAGGGCCGCGCCAGTGCGCGGACCTGCTCGACCGCCGGCGACCGCGCACCCTCGACGCGGGCGGCCCGCGCCGCACGCGCGGTCCGGTCCGGCGGCGGGGGACCGGCGGCCGTGTTCCGAGAGCCGGTGGTGCCGGATGACCGGGAGCCGGTGTCAGGCGCGGAGCCGGTGGCGCCGGACGATGGCCGGGAGCCGGTGTCAGGCGCGGAGCCGGTGGCGCCGGATGGTGGTCGGGGGCGTGGGGGGCGGGCTCTGGGGGTGCCCGTG